>NZ_JAAORO010000003.1:0-300000 GCF_017695955.1 Prochlorococcus marinus XMU1419 | reverse complement strand
CAACATCTCCCCCAGCAGCACTCGCAATCAACTGGGCACCTAAGCAAACACCGATTGTAGGTCTATTATTCTCTAATTCTCTTCTTATAAAATCTCTCTCCAACTTAAGCCATGAGTATTTATCGCTTCCAATATCTTTGACTCCCATAGGTCCACCCATAATTAAAATTAAATCACCTTCTTTTGTTTTAGGAAGATTATCATTTTTATCCAAACGAATAATTTCAATTTTTAAATTTCTTTCTTCAGCGAATTGTTGAAAAAGACCAGGTCCTTCTATTTCTAAATGCTGCAAAACTAATAGTCGTTTTATTCCCTTCATTCACTTTCAATTATTTCAGCAGAATCAGAACAGATATTAACGCTAAACCACTCCATTGAGGACCAATTACTTTCTTGGTATGTACCAGCAGCAACACTTACAAAACAATCATTCTCATACCAACTTCGATAATTGGGATTTAATTCAGTTCCTTTTAATCTATTTTCTAAGCCTTTTCCATATTTTTTAATAACAAGGTTTATAGCTTCGTACTCAATTTGTCTTTGCCTTTCATCAGCAAAAGCTCCTAAAGGTATAAAAAAAAGGATTAATGTAATAAGTAAATTTTTCATCGATTATTCTGTTTTTTATATGAAGTTAATTTTATATTGTTTAATTAATTTTTTAAAATCATCAGCTCTTTTTTGTCCGTTCTTTAAAGGTCTTGAGGAGTCAAGTACGGCTGCACAACATAATTGCCAACAAGATTTTTCATCTAGGTCTAATTTCTCGCATATTTTTTTTGGGGCTTTAAAAACTGTATTTATTTCAGCAATATGTTGAGTAGTTTCCCATAACTCTCCTTCAAGAAAATCAAGTTCAATACTTGATAATAATTCTGTGGCCACGTAATCTTTGATTAGCTCAGTTAATTCCACAATATTTTATTAAAGAAGGAAAAGTTAAATTATCCTCTAGTACTTGTATAGCAAGATAAAAAAAAAGGAGCTAATTGCCCCTTAGTTTAGATCGACTGTTAATCAGTACTATTCAAGAATCTAAGCATCTTGTAAAAAAGTATTTTTTAGCCAGAACAAGAGAAAGCACCTGCAAGGATATTTTTAAAAATTGGTGCTTGACCTAATGCGTATAAGAAGAAAGTTGATGATGCAATAGTAATGGCTATTTTAGAAACCCTCTTGACTTTCAAATTTGAGACTTTTGTAAATGCGGAATTCATTTATTCATTAATATACTGGGATTATCCTAGCTGCATAAATAAAATATTCAGCATCAAAATTTACCAAAGATTAATTTTATTGTTGCTGTTGCTGCTTTTGCATTTTTATATGTTCATATTCTTTTTTAGAAACTATTCTCATTTTGAACTATGGATATCTCGTCTTCCACCATTTATTAATTGAAATAGCTACGCCTGTTAAATATTGGGTACAAATATGGACCCATAAAATCTTAGTTTGTTCTTCTTTGTAGAATTCCCAACTCGAAGGTGAAGCCATTAAATCGTGATCCTATCGTGAACATTTTTTATAGGTTTTTAAAACCCTTGCTATGAATACTGGAGTATGGTTCATTAGCAAAAACTTTTCTTCGTTCATATCAAAGGATTTGTTCGATTTTAAAGATCGAAATAAGCGCTATTCTAACCTTTATGAATATAAATTTATTATCCATCAAAGTTTCTATTTAGGAAATTGATGGGTGGTGATGGTACGGGGAAACTTTATTATTTTTTGGATACCTATCCTAATCCTAGATATTTGCTGATTTTATAATTTCCCATGCTTCGGGTACAGAGTCCGTATATTCAAAAAGATTTAAGTGCTCATCTGAAATTAATCCAAGATCAGCTAGATATTCGAAATTAATTATCTTATCCCAATATTTTCTTCCAAAAAGTATTATTGGGATTTTATTTTTCATTCCTGTTTGACGCAGTGTTAGTAGTTCAAATAATTCATCTAACGTTCCAAAACCCCCAGGAAAAAATACAGCTCCTATTGATCGCATTACGAAATGGATCTTTCGTAATGCAAAATAATTAAATTTAAAGCAAAGACCTGGAGTTATAAAAGCATTGGGGATTTGTTCATTGGGAAGACTGATATTTAACCCAATAGATTTACAATTTGCTTCAAACGCGCCTCTATTAGCAGCTTCCATAATCCCAGGGCCCCCCCCTGTTACGATCACATGCGAATTACATACTTTACTTTGATTATCAATTGAAACAAGTTTAGAAAACTCCCTTGCGGATTGATAATAGTGACTCATTGATAACAAATTTTCTAATCTATTTAAATTGCGTTTAAGCAAAATAGATGAAGGATTTTTTTTAATTAACTTTTTTATATCGTCAATTTTCTCTCTTGTTTTTGACTCTTCAGCGATATTTGCACCTCCAAAAATTATAATGGTTGAAAGAATTTTATTTGCTTCTAGGATTAAATCTGGTTTAGTAATTTCAAGCAGCATTCTGACTCCGCGCATTTCGTTTCTGCTGAGAAAACCAAGATCTTCATAAGCCAATTTATATGTATCAGAATTAATAATTAAATTCAGATTCTTTGAATTATTAAGTTTGGTTGAAAGAACTTTTTTTGTTTTGTTCATATCAAGCAAGGGTCTCAATTTTTCGTTCTAAGGGATTAAAGCTGACTCGCTTAATTTGATTATCTTCGTAAATCCAATAAACAGCAGGACTCTTTCTCGCCTTAATTAAACTTATTTTGTCTAATTTTTGTGGGATAAATTCTTTAACGGGATCAAATAATTTATCTCTTTTGGGTTGATTTAAAACAATACTACCTTCTTTTCCTGAAATTGATCTGTGATAAGTCCCAATAGGAATTTCTAATGCCCCCATAGATCTATTTAAATAAATCACATGATGTGGTTCATCCCATGAAGGATTTATTAAAACAAACGTTCTTTCTCCAGTGATAACTAAGTTGTGATCAATTTGATGATTGTGAACGTAATATTGTTCATCTTTAAAATCATCAGGAGGAGATATTGCCTCTTCAGAGTGAATTACTACATCACAACCATTAGATTCCTCCAAACCTGCATCAAAGAATGTCACTTTTGGGGTTTCTCTAAAAATTGTTGTTGGCATGAATTTTAATTTCATAGTTAAACCTCTCATTAAAAATTTATTTATATTTTTAGAATTTATAAGCTATGAAAACTGATTAATGAATAGTCAGTTACAACAAACTAGATAATCTTCTTAAGTTGGGTGATCTTGATATTATCTCTTAAAAGTTTCTTCTAAGACTTCTACTTTATTAACATAATCAAGATCACGCAGAGCTTTGTTCGGAACTGTTAATTGTGTTTGAAGTTTCATTTCTTCCTCCTAGTTAATACTGTTTTTTAAAGCTATCTCGGGTTATAGAAAACCTTAATCCTAAATAAGAAATTAAAATTGCCCAAAATAAAATCTCTATAATTAAATTGGTCATCTGCTTGTCCTCCTTTCTAGCTAACTATTCTTTAGTACGGATAATATATAAAAATCAAGCGTAAGAATACTTAAAAAGTTCGAGTATTAATCGCAAAAAATTTTGCAATGGTTATTACTAGGATGCTGTTCGCATTCTTTATTCCAGTAAGCTTTAAGTTCTTTTGTTTTAATATCGTATGAAAGATTTTTTGTATCCAAGTCCATCTCTTGGATAGTGAATGTGTCGTTTAGTGCCATAAGACTTACCTCTTGCCTACAATTATGTTCTAATTCATTTGAATAGTTAATCTCAAGTTTTATGTGTGCGGTTAGAGGAACAAAATTGTACGGATTAAGGATCAAAAAAAACTCTCAAAGTAAAAATAATAATCAGAAAAATATCTTCAAAGGTTTTAATTTTAAATTTAAAAAAGTCTGGGTAAAGTTTGGATAGAAAATTACAAATCCTTGAGATCCTAGTAAATCGCAAGACTTGTATCTTTTACGAGTTCAAAAACCAGCCGATTTTCTTTCTTGGTTCAGGCTCGATATGGACCCAATAACTTTAGAGATTACGAAAAAGTATGGAGATTCAAAAAAAATTTGGATGTTGGGAAGGAAATAAGTGGTAGATAAGTCTCTTGGGAAGAAATCAATTTTAAATTGGAGAGTAAAATAAAATAAATAATTTCTTAATTCAAATGAAAGCGCAAATTGAAGAAGCATCTAAAAAGAAATCAAAGATTAGTTTGGTTACCGATTTTATAAGTATTTCAGGAGCTGTTTTCTCTATTGGGACAATAATATTCTCCTTGACTGAATTTAATAAACCCTACGCGAGACCAGATGTGTTATTTGTCTCAGGTGCTTTTGGATTATCTGCAAGTTCAGCATTAGCTTGTGTATCTTCCATAGCTAAAAATTCTGAAATTCAAACTGAACTTTTAAAATTAATAGCATCGAAACGATAAATTCTTAATTATAAAAGTAAATATTTATAAGAAAAAGTGAACTTTTTTTATAGTTTTTTATACAGGAGCAAGTAGTGAAGTTTTATTTTTTTTAGAGTTTTTTCTAAAGTTTGCATTTTCTTAGCTAATCAAGACCTTTCAAATCTTTGTTTGAAAAGTGAGTTGCATTAGTAGTTTTATTTTGTCCTCTTATTAATATTGTTGTTTGTAGGCATTCCAAGTTTGATTCAACCTTAATCCAAGATATGCAATTAAGATTATCCAAAAATAATTTCTAAACTTAAATTGGTCATCTACTTTTCCTCCTTTTTAAAAACTGAGTTTTAGTAAGGATTTAATATAAAAATCAATGGTAAGAACACTTAAAATAGATTGGATATTAATCACAATAAAGTTTGCAATGACTATGAGTAGGATGCGCTACGCATTCTTGATCCCAATATTTTTTTAATTCTTTTTTGGGTAATTGATAATTGAAATCATGCATTCTCCAGATATCTGAAGTCGCATTTCTGAGAGCATTGAATGGAGTAGTGAGTTTCATAAAACCTCCTTGAATCTCTATATCTTTATTATCCTCCTTTTAACTTGAAATTAATAGAGTATTATTACCCGAGTATAAATTTATTATGGTTGTCACGACTATCTTTATCAATTCAATAAGAGTAGAAATTATTAAGGATTCAAAAGTACTTAGTCGATTTTGTAGATTGTGATGTGCATACGACTCTAAGAGGCAAAATGCCCTATTATTTTTCGTTATTTGAATGTTTTGATGGAGACCCCCAATCATAAGTCTCTACACATTCTTCTAATAATTTTTCAGAGGGACTCTCTAGTTCGCAGCTTCGAAGGCAATCATAGAAGGCATACTTGGGATCTAATTGATTTTTGAATTGTTTATTTCTAAAAGTATTCATAGTCAAAATTCCTTCTCTTTTTTTTCAAGTTGATTAATTAATCTGTCCAACCATAAAGTGTTGTCAATCTTTTTTGTTTTTTTAAAGTATTTTGTTTTATATGTACTCATTAAGTTAAACCTTAATTATTAGAACTAACTTATATGTAATAACTGAAATTTCCTAGAGCAAAAATACTGATTGTGAAAATTTTGAAATTTTTAAAAGGGTTATGTAAAAAAGGAGTACGATCTTTAGTTTTTTTATGCAAACGACATAAAAATTAGAGTTTTATTTTAAAAGTAAGGTATGCAAATACACCAAGCAGTAAAAAACTCAGAAACCCATAAGTAATCGCTATGCTGTATAAGTGTGTCATTTATTTATAAAGACATAGGCAGAATATAGGTAAACTAAGAAAACTCCAATAGCAACTGAACTTCCATAAATAAGGAAGTTCCAAATTTTATATAATTTAAGTTTTTTAAATTTATTTTTTTCTTCTTTAGTAATCATTTATTTCCTTTTTCTTTTCTGACAGCATTACCTTTTGCTCTTAATACCAAAGTTATTGTAAGGGCAGCGCTTAATATAACAGCATCAATCAATAGGTGTGGGGAGATATTCATAAGCTGATAAGAGAAATAAGAAGATTAATTATCTTTGCAAAAATAAAAAACTAGAAAATAAAATAGAGAGTACTTTCCCCTAAGTTTAGATCAACTGTCAATCACTTTATATTTTAGCTTTTTTGCTTCTATAAAAAAAGGGCTTTTTAATTAGCCAAAACAAGAGAAGCCCCCTGCAAGAATATTTTTAAAAATTGCTTTTTGAATCAAGAGGTATTAGAAAAAAATTGATGAAGTGAGAGCAATAGCTTTTTTGGAAAGCTTTGAATTTAGTTAATTAAACCCATAAATAAAAACTTTCTAAAATCAAGAAAAACTTTTGATCGAATTAGATGGAACTTCTACTGAAACCAATGATTCGCCGTAATGGGATTCGGTTGATCTTATTAATAACCAATAAAAAAAATTAACTAAAGCTTTCTCCACGAGGATTTAGTAACTAATCTAAAAAACCTTAAAAATTTTGTAATAGCAATATACAAAATGAATTTATCAATTAATCAAGATATTTATCTTAGAATAGCGTAGATTTTATATTATTTAATACAAGGGTTTTACTCTCATGCTATAAGAGGAGGACTAAAACTTCTTGGAGTATTGGACTTTAGCCCGCTCTATTCTTTAGCAAAAGAAAATTTTCACTGCAAGAAAACTAGATTTGTAATTGCTATATTTGATATGCATAAGTCATTATCGGTTAATTAGATTAAGAGTATCTGAGTTTATGTTGGAGTTACAAATTTTATAAAAATGCTATAAGACTTCTTTTATATCAATAGATTCAGTATTTTTGCTCATTGCTAGATTCATTCTTTAAATAATATCATTGTCTTTTAAAGAAGGTTTCATTTTGAACAAAATAATTAAATTTTTTAAAATATTAGGAAGAAGAATTGATATTCTCAGTGCAGAGGCTCAACTAATATTTATATTGGAAAATTCATAGTGGGGTTCCCACATTGCCCAATTTGTGTTTTCTTAGCATTTATTTCAATTTTTATTGGAGTTACTCGTAGTTATATGTTCTTTATTCTTTTTAGGGAGTTTATGAGAGAAGAATTCAATTTTAAATTGAAATTTAGTTTTTATTAATGGTTGACAAGTAAGTAAAAATACTTTAAAAAGGGATTGTAGTAAATGCTACAAAATCGTCCGATCTACCATCTGATAGACCGCAGTACGACTCAAGCCACAGGACGGGGACTTGAGCAATTCCAGGAGCTGCATAATGGTAAGAATGTATTTTAATGGAAAAACATTCGTATATTGTAGAAAACTAGAAGAAAATTTGATAAAGCTTACTTACAGAGGATCTAATTATTTGAAATAAGATTTTTAATTTTTTCTCAGACATCTAACAATGATGGTATTTAAAAGTTTTTTTAAAAAAATTATTGCCTTTGATTAATATATAGGTTTTTATTGCTGATGACACTAGACGTATTTTTAATGAATATGTAAGTTGTTTTATTGATCAAAATTAAAATTAAAATTAAAAAAATTAAATAATTTTATTACTAATCAAATTCTTTTTAAAAAAGTTTAGGTATTTAACGAAGTTTTTTAACTCAGTATTAATTGATACCTCATAAGAAAAACTTATTATGCAGATATTTTTTGCCTATTTGAAAATTCATATATTCGTATATATTGTTACGAGAAATTAATCTATAAATAACTAATTTGTAAGAAAATTTATAGAAGGTTATGCGACCTATTTCTGAAGAACTTTACAAAAAAATAGTTGAGAGTTCTAAAAAATGAGTAAGTTACTAATCGCTTTATTAGCTTTAGATGTAGGCATTAGCCTATCTAAAGTTTATATTTTTACCTGAGAATCACTTACCTAGCAAGAAAGTAATTTTTTCAAATAAAAATAGTTGTTAGGTAATCTTTATTTTCCATTTTTATTGCATTAAAAAAATAAATTTATAAAAGAGCTACCCACAAATAGTATTACCATTAGTAGCTTTGATAATTTTAAAAAAAATTCGTTAATATACATTATAAAGAAATTACTAATGCAAACTATAGTGAATTCATTCAACAAGTTATTGCCTGTTGGCAAAAAGGTCAAAAAATATTTACCTTTCTTTATTGGATTTAAGTTACTTACATTTACTGGATTTCTTACATATATAATGAATCGCTAAATGATATTCACTTTACTTAAACCTAATTAATTAAATATCTAGTGAATAAAGAAGAACGAATAAAAAGATTCAAATCTATGTCTAGTATTGAAAGAAAAGAATTGATCTTAAAGAAGATGAAAGAGAGAGGAATCCAAGTAGGTAGTGGAATTCCTAATAAAAAATATGATAACAAAGAGGTTTATGAATTAATCCATATTGCAAATTGCTTCCCAGAATTAAGGCAGGAAAAATAAAAATATTTGAGTTTACCAGATAAAGCTAATTATCATGGCTCTCTTAATGCACAAATAATTAATCCACCAATTAATCCTAGATTCATGAGAACTGCTCTTTGATGAAAAGGGAACACATGGAAAATTATTGTTGTGGGAATCAGAAAAAGTAATAAAAAAATCGAACCAATTTTTTGATTTTCTCCAAATATAAAAAATCCCGAACCTAAGATAAGACATATAATCGCCCCTACTAGAAGAATAGATGAAATTGGATCAGGAATACCTTTTGAAGCAATATATTCAACTGTTTTTTCAAAACCATTTATTTTGCCTGGAATGGCTGAAATAAATATTGCCGAAATTGATACTCTTGAAAAAAAATCTAAAAAAGATTTGACACCTTTATTTTTAAGATTTGGAATCTTCATAATGTAATTATAAGAAATTTTATGAATTTAGATAAGTGCTTAACCAATTAACTAGTTATAAATCACGTAAATTTTTTTTTTAAGGAATTATTTAGATAATAGAAGTATTCTAAATGTTAATCTTTTAAATTAAATTGAGACCGGCTTTTGACTTGCTGATTTATTTTTATGCAATAATAAAATTAACTTAGATTAAAATGTTAAATAAATTACTTTTTCCTTTTTTTTTACTTTTTAGTTCTTTTATAACAATTTATCCTTCTAAAAATGAAAATACTCTTTTGTTTGATTATTGTTATTCCTTTGAAAAAATAGTTTCTAAAAATTTAATAGAAAAAAGTAAAAATGTATCAACAAAGTTTAAGAATTTTGCAAAAGATATCACTTTACTTGGAGCTAACAAAACTAGGGGAGATTTAGCTAATAAGATAATCAATCAATATAAAAATTCTAAGAGAGTATTTATTATTACTTTTATACCCAATCAATTTTATTGTTTGGCAGGATATTGGGTTGAAAGTATCAATCCAGGGACATTTTCATCAATTTTATATCAGAAAAGCAAACAAAAAATTAATAAATATAATGATGTAAGAAAAGAAGTTGATGAATTTATTGAAGATATGGATTCAAATTATAAATCTATAAAAAAAGAAATTAACAATCTCTTTTAGAAAATTAATTTATTTTTTGTTGTTAAGAAGTTTGGCTAATAATTAATCCAATTTATTTATAGGTACTAATTATTTTATATTTTTAATTTCCTTGTCCCACCATAGGAATATTCGCTATGTTTTGAAATTATATTCCAACATTCTTTACAACAAAAAATCCATTCAGTATAAATTTTAGATTTAACCCTGTAATGAACTCTATCTGGCTTATGACATAAATTACAATTTTTCATTAATTTGAACTTTTGCTTAAAAATTATGAATATAAAAACTGATAAGGGTTAGCAACATTCACGATTTCTTTTTTATAATGTCATTATAGATATTGCACTCCTGATTAGCTGAAGCAAAGCAGTGGTCATGTTGAGTGCAAATCTTTCAAATTGATTTTATAAATTTTTCCAATTTACTAATTATTAAAATTCAAATTATTATTTGTTTTGCGAATGAATTTTTGGAAAAAATTTACAAAAAAAAGAATTATACATTTAAATTGGAACTTTAAAAAGAAATTCGCAAATATATTTTGGTCGACTTTAAAATGTATTTGATCGCTTTACACTATGAACATTTACTTATTCTGGATTTTATTTTTATCCTTATGGGCAATTGTCCCCCTTATGATTATTAAGGGAAGAGTTGACGAATCTCCCAAAATTAAGACATTGCCAGAAGTTAAAACAAAGAAAAAAGGTTGGTTTAATTAGTCTATGAATCTATCATTTAAATAGATTAATTAAATTAATTATAAAAATTCTTTATTAACTTTTTATTCATTTTAAGAATTAAATTAAGTTTCAATAATATTATTTTCACATACTGGAAATTACAAAAAAAGTATTTCTTTTTTTGGTTGTTCTTGTAGGCAGAGCATATCAAGCTAATGTAAAGTTAAATGTTGCAAGATGAGATATAGGTTTAAAAATTAAGGATACATTTGGTACTTTAAGAAGAGATATAGGTTCAAAAATTAATGATATATTTGGTACTTTAAGAAGAGATTGGTTCTAAACTTTGTAAGGATTACATATAGACAGCTATAAAAAGTAAATAATTTTTAGAGAAAGTCTTGCCATTATTAATTTGTACAATTTTGCTAATTTTTAAAATAGTTTTTGCTTATTAATCTTCTCAAAGGATCATAAAGAACTTGATTTTCTCAAGAAATAAATTCCACCCCCGATAGAGATTAAGACAGGTAACCAAGCAGCAAAAATCGGATTTATTAAACCTTTTACTCCAAATGAGCTGAACACGAATGACATTACATAATAAATTAATATAAGTATCACACTTAACCCAAATCCCTGACTTTTAGAGGATCTTAAATTAGATTTTGCCCCTAAACTACTTCCTATTAATCCAAATACTAAGCATGCACAAGGAAGAGTGAATTTTTCTTGAATTCGTACTTGAATCTTTCTAGTCTCCTTAAGATTTCCTATCTTTTTATAAATTTTTTCAGCATCTAAAGCTTCTTTTAAAGACATATCGCTTGCATCTTTGGGGACTTTTGCGAGATCTAATGGACCTTCTACAAATGGATATGTATATGATTTGAATTTAATATTCGTTGTTTGACCAATAGAGTCAGTTGTAACAATACTTCCATCTTTAAATATCCAAGAAGAATTATCTTTATCAAAGATGGCACTATTCGCAGTAAGGATTTGCCTTATATCTTCTCTGGAAAAGTCTAAGACTGTAACATCTCTCATAATATTTTTTTCAAACCTTGAAGCATAGAAAATGTGAGTTGTATAAGTATTTACTTTCGTTGGCTTATTAGTATTAGAGTCTATCCTTGATCCTTTTCGAGTGAAAATGATGTTGTATTTATTTTTCCCTTTATTAAAAGAACTTCCTATTCCTGATCTTAAAGTTGATTCGGCAAGCCTATTACTAGTGGGCACTAAATTATCATTGAAATAAAATGTTAATCCTGTCATGAATATTGAAACTGCAATAGCTGGAGCTATAAATCTATATTTAGTAATTCCTAACGACCTTAAAGCTAGTAATTCAGAATTGGCTGAAAGTTTTCCATAAGATAATAATGTAGACAATAAAACAGCCATTGGAAATGATAAAACTAAAAAACTAGGCAGGCTAAAAAATAAAGCTCGTAAAGCTTGTAATACAGGTAAGCCATACTCGACTATTTTCCTTATGAGATCGAACATGACTCCAACAGATAATGAAATAACAGTAAAAGCAGAAATGGCAAATAACATAGGTGGCACTATTTGTCCTAATAGCCATCTATCTATTAAAGGAATTGAATACCAAGGAGAAATTATTTTATTTATAGTTTTTTTTATTGGCAATTGATTAAAAAGTTTCAAAAGAGGGTTATTTAATTTGTACTGTCTATTTTTGTATTATAAATTATTGATGATTTAGAGAACAATATTGCTTTCTGGTTAATGTAAATAGAATTATTCAATACTTAAAACAAAAAAATTATTTATTTATTCTTGCAGAAAAGTAAAAAATTTGTTTTTTTAAATAAAAAGGATATTTAATGAAAACTAAAACTTTATTAAATGAATGCAATTGCATACACTGCCAACAAAAACTAAATCAAATTAATAATTCAAAATTATATTGGGAAAAATTAATTTTAAGAAAAAAGTTAGTATAGTTTCTCTACTAAACTCTCTAAGCTTTTCAAACTTTATTAAAGCATTTTTTTGAAATTTATTATTTTCAGGAAAAAAAATTTTTTTACGATCTCTAGACCTTTAGTATTAAGTATTTTTTTGAAAAATGATATTATTTAACTTTTTGATGTTTTTTATAGATCATATTTTCTCGATTTAAAAGAAAAAGGATAATCAAAATACAAGATGGTATGAGAATAAAATCTAAAGACATAAATTTTGTTAGGTCTATTATCTATTTAGCAAATAAATAAATCTTTGACATAGGTTGCTTATCTCAAAGATTTTTTTTAATAATTCAAATAATTTTTTTAATAATTAGTATATTTGCTTTCTTTAAAATTGAAAGAGCTTGCAAGTATCCCACTGACAAGCTCATGACGACATAGTTAATTCAGATTTCTGATTTAACCAGCTAAGCACTTCCTAAATGCTATAACTATCCTAATAAGTAAAATTACTTAGTGTGGGTATAAATGCTTATTTTTAAAGATTTATTGCGAATTTGATAAAAAAAGTGGTTTGATTAAAAAAAAATGTAGCTTGTTGATTTTTTAAGCAGAAATGTCTCATATTAACTCCTAATAAAAATAATCAGAGGAAAATCATTGGAGATTTTGGTTTACATAAGTTAATATTTGTGTTACTTTAGTTAACAATTATTATCTTTTTAATGTCAAAATCAGGAGTTACAACAGAATCAGGTGGAAGACAGAATATGTTCCCATCAGAAACTAGGCCTTATATTGATGAAACTGTTTCTTACGATGGATATCCCCAAAATGCAGAAAAAGTAAATGGAAGATGGGCTATGGTTGGTTTCGTTGCACTAATGGGAGCCTATGTCACAACCGGTCAGATCATTCCAGGAGTTTTTTAATACCTAGATAACTTTTTTTAAGCTATATAATTCAACCGTTTTAAACGAAAATTTAGTTCTTAATTTAAATTTGAAAATAAAAAAAACCAAATAAAAGTTATAGCATTTAGGCTAAATATTATTCCTAAAAATATATAAGCAAACTTTTTGCCAATGAATGCTGTATCTGGTTCAAGCTTTACTCTCATTCAATCTTCGAATTATCTGGATAAAAGATAGCATCAATTAACAAATAAATTTAAGTTTTAAAAAAGAAAAATAATCAAATTAATATTTTTTTTAAAATGTTTTTTAAGATATTATTTTCCTTCTTTAGCTTTCCAGCAGTAAAAATTATGTTTTTTATATTATTGCTAGAAGACTTTCTTAGTTTGATTTGTTTCCCGCATATATAGATTATAAAATTGCCACAAAAAACTCCGAATCTAATTTTTAGGAATGAGATATTGTTTTTATGCTGATTTTTAGCATACTATTTTGTTACAAATAGGATTATTCCAACTTTAATTAATAAAGATAATTTTTTATCAATAAAATCCCGTTAAAAAAAGCCTAATTTAATTTTAAATTAGACTTTTGATGAGAATTAAAAAAATTTATATTAGATAAAACCAGGAATGATTTGACCTGTAGTTAAATATGCTCCAACCAGAGCAACAAAACCTAACATTGCGAATCTACCGTTAAGCTTTTCAGCAACGATTTTTTCTTTTTCAACTAATTTTGGTTCGTTATTTTTCATTAGAACCAACCTGGAATGATTTGACCTGTTGTGACATATGCACCAACGGCTGCAACGAAACCTAACATTGCTGCCCAACCATTAAAACGTTCTGCTTCTGGAGTCATTTTGTTTATGTAATTTGTTAACAAATATAACATAATTATTTAATAATGTAAAGAAAAATCAGGAATTATTCCTTGCTTTATCAGGGAAATTTGAAATTCTGCTACATATATGTGTCGAAATATACCTTATCGATGTTTTTATTTTTGTTTTTATTTTTTAAATTTGAAAAAAAAAAATTTAAGCTTTTTCACCTTGTTTTTTTAGAGTTATATCCTCATTTAGAGGTAATTTAAATTAATATAATAGAAGGGTCAGCTAGTAGGGATACAGGCTGACTCTTTTTTTTGCGAATTTTTGATTTTTGACTAAAAGTAGTTTTTAGAATTCAAATAATTGCTATTAATAAATTAGATATATTTGAATTTATGTCATTCGCGACCTACTACATGCATTTAATTTTTGGAAGGATTCCTTCTCTAATGAGTTCTGATTTAATACTTTATATCTTGCCTGCTCTTACAATTTCAATATTATTCTTTAGCCTTAAAATAATGTTTTTCAAGACTCCTAAATTGAGAAAGGTTAAATAATCAAGGATTTTAGAATTATTATTTTTACTGAAGCGCCCAATTTTTTTTAATTTTGGATAATAGACTTTTTTTTTCGGCAACTCAAAGAAATAGAGACTGCATTGGTGATGTACTATCCAGAATTATAAAAAAAGGTTCAGTATTGGAAATCGGGAGTGGCAGTGGTGAACATGCAGTGTTTTTTCAAAAACGCTTTCCTGAAATAATTTGGCAAACAAGTGATCCGGAATTGGTGCATAGAAAAAGTATAAGTTCTTGGATTGAGTATGAAGACCTCTCTAAGAAAATGCCCCAGCCTCTTGAGATTGATGTAGAAAAAATTCCTTGGAAAATTCCACTTATTTTAGCTAATTCTTTGCAAGGAATAGTCTCTATAAATATGATTCATGTAGCAGAGTGGTCTTGTACTGTAGCACTCTTTAGAGAGTCAGGAAAATTACTGAATAAGGGACAATTTTTGATTTTGTATGGTCCATTTAAAATTTGTAATAAGCATATAAGTGAAAGTAATTATTTTTTCGATAATTCATTAAAAATGCAAAATGATCTTTGGGGTATTAAAAATCTTGAGGAAGTTTGTGATGAGAGTAAGAAAAATGGTTTTTCTCAAGAGGATATTATTAGAATGCCTGCAAATAATTTTTCAATAATTTACAGAAAAGTTTCTTGATAAGGAAAATATAAATATCAATAAGTTCTTAAAATTCATCTTATTAGATGATCAACCTGATAGTTTTTTGCTCCATTCTTTATGCTTTTGATCTAAATCTGAAATTTTTTCGCCTAAACTCAACTGTCTTTCTAATAATTCAACTTTTGTAAGTGTTATTTTTTCCGAATAAAATTTAATAGGCTGTTTACCATGTAAATTGTCGCCACTCATAGAATTACTAAGTTTGTGAGTACTTATCTAAGATGAAAAATTTGTTATTGCTAATTCTTTTATATTCTTTTCAGATTTGCGTAAATTAATGTGATAAAAAATTGATGCTTATTATATTTTAATCCACCATTTTGTATGAAGATTGCCATATATATCTTCCTCTCTTGATATCTGACTTAACAGCAACGCAATTGCAAGCAATATTCCATAGTGCTTTGTGTATTGGATCGGGATTAAAAAGATATGCTTTTTTAAAGGCTTTTTTAATTAAGACAGTTGCCTTTTTTGCATGATAATGAGGGATCGTTGGACATACATGATGAACGACATGGCTAGAACCTATATTGTGGTGAAGAAAATTAAGGACTTTACCGTAAGGCCTGTCAATAGAGAGAAATGCCCCTCTCATAAAGGAAAATTCCGTATTTGAAAGATGAGGTACATCAGAATCTGTATGATGAAGCCATGTATAAACTACTAGCCAACAATTAACCACTAATAAAGGACCAAAATATAAAGCAATTACTGGAAATATTCCACACTTTAGAACTAAATAAACAATTCCTAATAATGTCAAACCTACACCAATATCTGATATCCAGACTTTCTTGGCCCAAATCGATGGCCATAATGCTTTAGAAAATGGTTTAATTGGCCAAAAATGATTTGACGTGCCATATTTAACACCTCCTGTACTTCCAGTAAGTAAATAAGCAGGCCAGCCAAATATTAGATGTAAAACAAGTTGAAGAATTCCATAATTTTTCTTACCTAAGGAATTTGAAAAATGTAATTCTTTTTCTCCGCCAACTTTTTCTGTAACTCCATTCCCTTTAATTACTAAAGGTACGTGAGTTTCTCCATTGGTTATGTTATTTGTGAATCTATGATGAACTGCATGAGAACGCTGCCAAGAAAAATAAGGCACTAGAAGTAATGAATGTAGTAAATAACCAGTTATAGATTCCAATGTTTTGTTTTTAGAGAATGCTCCATGTCCACATTCATGGGCAATTACCCAGAATCCCATTGCAGTGGTACCTGATAGTAATGCGTAAACAATCCAAATTGGGATCATTTTGGGGGTAAATGGAATAGATACCCCAATCGCAACTACTAATGATTGAATTAAAGCTGATTGTAAAAGATACCTCAATGAAGTTTTGGTATTGCACTTAAAGTAGTGATCTGGAATAACATCCTGAAATTCTTTTATGCTTGGAATATCTTTATCCTCTATTACAAGCGCTTGGCCTTTAAGACCTGAAAAATTTATTTTACTCAAATTTTTTTTTGTTTACAATTTTGTTAAATAAAAGTGAATTTATATATTCTATTATCCATCACAGAATCTCATAATGAAAGAATTTATAATTTTTTTTTGATACAGTTTTTGAGATTTTAATTTCATCTGCAAATAAAACTATTTGTGCCAAACATTTTTTATTATTCTTTTATCGCAATCTTATTAATTATTTCTTTTTTTCTAATGCTGATTGTCTATGCTCTTCCTTAAAGCTTAATTAATTTAAAGACCGCGTATATACCTCTTAGGTAAACCAGATTGTTTACGTGGCTTTACTAAAATAGGTAAAACAATAACTCCTACGGTAAAAAGACAGATTGGAGCAACTACCATCAATATCGATTCTAGAGACATGAATAATTTTGAGTTTATTTATAAATAGCAGGATTTTTTTTTAAAGTCATGCGTATTTATATCTATTTTGTGAGAATGGATTCAAAATTTTTATAAATTATTAAGTAAAAAAGAAAAAAAGATTAAAAAAAATCAATTTTCTTAATTTATCCTATTTACTTAATCATTATTTATAAAGAAATTAGTTATGGATGAAGAAAAAAAGTGGATGCTTATGACTTATTATTGTCCAACCCACGGAGATTCAGGTTTTGTAAAACCAATTCAACTAACAAAAAAAGAAATTAGTAAAACATTCTTAAAAAAAACTAGAAGTTCTAAAATTAATTTTTTAAAATAAAACTTATGATATTTCGAAAATGTTCTAAATCTTAATTGAAATCTGTTTAATTAAAATTGATATATTACAAAAATCCCATAAGCTGCTTTTTTATCAGCAGTATTGCTAAATATATTTAAAAAACAACTTAATTTTTATCAGAATCGCATGTTAATTCACATTGATTAAGATCATGAGATGATATTTTTTCTAAAATTCTTAACATATCAATTTCGGAAAGCTCTCCATTCGAGTTCCATTTTAAAGTTGTTTTTCTTTGAGGTGAATTATTTTTATTCATTTTGCTCACCCCCCTTTAAATGAACTTCTAAACAACGAGTAATACATTCTTGATGACCATCCACAATACTGCATTCAGTAATACACTCAAAATATGAATTAATAGAATCTATTTCTGTGTTTTGGTTAGTAGAAACAAATGAATCATTCATAATATTGTCTAATTTATTTGGAATAGAGATATAGCACGAATTTATGTTCAATAACTTAATTTATTAAGTGAATTAGAAAAAATAAGTATTATTTACTAAAGCTATATTTCACCTAGTTTGCCTTTGAAAAGGTAGTATTATTATTTTTTTTAAAAGATAAAAGAAAGAAACACTTTTAATTGTTCAATATTAATTTTATAAGTTAATCTTTCATCAAATCAGTATAAAGACTGATTTACTTTTAAGTAATTTAGTTAGAAGATAAAAAGTACACTTTTATATTTTCAAATGAAATCATTAATTAATTGGCTTTCGAAAATGTTAGAGAGTATGGCAAATGCTTTTATGCATCCATTAAAGAATGACTTACCACCATCTATTGGTACTCATGCATATAGCAATATTCCTCTAAAAAGAAAATTGAGAAGAAGGTTGAATTAACTATTAGCTTATTGGAATTAATTTTTCATTCTTACTGTCCCAAATAATATATCTGAAACAGTTAGGAAAATCTCTTAATTTTAAAAACTTTGATTTATGAAGCAAATGCATATTTGCTTTATGACAATCTCTTAAATTGTAATTTGGTATTCTCTCGGAGAGATGATGAATGCTGTGAAAAGATATGTCTGCTAAAAACCAATTTAGCCAATTAGGTATATCTAAATTGCTACTACCTAAAATCGCTCCATCGACTATATCCCAATTTTGTGTATTTTTAGCATATGCATTTTGATAGTTGTGCTGTACGAAAAATACACATATTAGGATTGCGGCTGAAAGTGTAGTTACCAAGGAATAAAATGATAAGAAAAAAACTGAACCTAACCATCTGCACATAAATATCCAACCAATTATTACAACTACATTGTTAATGATTAATTCAAATAATTCACTAAAGTTATCCCCATAATCTGTAAAAGGCGGCTTTACTCTCGAATTAATAGCTAAAAGTTCTGAAAATCTCCTGTTTTTTATTTTGATAAAAGTTTCTTTAACTATATCTTTAGTTAAATTAAAAATAATAATAATAAGTCCTAATCTAGGCTTTAAAACTAAGTAAAAGAATCCGCCTGGGAAAAGCATTATCCAATTACGACTTATTTTGTAAAATATCTTTTCTCTCTTAGAGAGAGAATTATATTCTTCAAGACTTAAAACATCTATGGGACCTTTATAAATCTCCCAATTACCATTATTTCTATGATGAAATGCATGATCAATAGACCATGATTTCTGTGGAATACCATTAATCAAACCCAGCAAAAATCCAAAAAGGCGGTTTAATTTACGTTTTGTAAAAAGAGAATTATGACCACAATCATGCATTAATGAGAATGTTCTAGAAGAGAACAGCGTCAGAAGACAGATAATAGGTATCAATAAAAGACATTTAATAAGTGAAGAAAAAGGATGATTTATTATTTGGTAAATAATTAACCAAATAGAAATTATTGGAATAATGGTAGTGAGAATTTGATAAAGAGCTCTAAAATTATTTCTTTTAAGGAATGGCTTTATTGAAAAGTCACTTCTTTTTACATCGTGCATATTCCACCTTTTCTAATGAAGATAACAAATTTAATGAAGTTTTGATTATTAACTATTAAATCTAATTTTTACTACAGATTACTAAAGAATAAATTCTTTAGACATAGTCCTTAATTGTTCTAAATTTAATTTCTCTAGGTAATTCTTGAAATCACTGATGTTCCTACTTGATTCAGAATCTTTGATCTCAGTAAGAAGACTATTAGAAATTAAATCAATAAGATGATCTTTATCCATATTCACTTATAGACCAAAATTCCGTCTTAAGAAATTATGGTCTTGAATTCGAGATCATTCACTCGTCTCTATTTAATAGTAATTTTTATAAACTTTTTAAATCTTGTTCTATTTTTTCTAATCTTTTATTTAATTCTTTTTGTTCCTTAATTAGGGATTTTTTCTTTTCTGCACGCTCTTTGTTCAAAGGAGAATTGAAATATTTTTGGTAAGAGACAAAAAAAACTGCTATTGCGACTGCAATGCCAAGAGCACCAATTATTAAAATTGGAGACGAAGGAAAGTCATAAAAAGGAATTGACAATGTTCTTTATTAAAAACAAATTCTAGCTATGTCATAAACAAAAAAATGAGTAATAAATACTTATTCTTTACATAGCTTTAAGGGTAATTATGCTAGTTATTTTTAAAAAAATAAATTAGGTTTATTTTTAATTAAATTTTAAAAATAAGTAATTGTACAGCTGTCAAAGAATGAATAACTAATAATGATTAAACTAGTAAAAAATTTTTTATGAAGAAAATCATAAATAAAAAACATAATAAAAATGAACCATGGTTTAAATGGTTAACGAGGGAACTTAATTCTTATGAAGCTTTTCAGGATTTTGAATCAGGAAAAAATCCACGAGATGTAGCAGAGGATTTTATATCTAGAAATAGTATTGCTATTTCAGAAGTTTTCGAAGATTTTGATGAAGAAGATAAAGATACACTCGATCAGTTTCTTAAATTAACCGAATGCGAGATGCATGTGTTTAGAATTCTTGAAAAACAATTAGAGTTAAGAAACAAGATAAGATTTGTAGATTTTAAAAAAAGAAAAAAAATAAAAAGTTAATTTCTATAGAAGTTTATTTTTTCCATTACCTTTCTTACCAAAGCCTAACCAGATAAACCACAAGATCCATCCGAAGATTGGTATTAAATTAATAAAGATCCATTTCCAATCTTTCCCAAAGTCTCTGATTCTTCTTATGTCAATAGCTATTTGAGGAATGACACAAACTAATCCATAAGCATTAAAACCAAACGTTTTTAAAAATATTGGGATAGTTAGGGAAGAAATTATAAGATTGGCTAATTGAACTAACCACCAGTCTGATCGAGATGTGAATCCTTTGAATTCTGTAGCTTTAATCCAAAACTCTTTATATGCATTCAAAAAGTCATTAAGCATAAATTAAAAATTCAAATAATTTAACACTATCAATTTAATCTTCAATTTTTTAAAAATTTTTTTTATTTACTAAATAGGATCAAATAAATTCATATCATTTGAATCTTGTTTTGGGAGCTCATCTCGATTTGGTAATGAACAGAATCCGTCTTTGCAAATCATCTTTTCTTTTGCAATACCGTTAGTTTTTGAAAATATGTTTTTGTTATTGTTATTTGAAGTTTCTTTCAGCATTTATATAAAAAAATTAAATCCAATATTAAATTAATAACTCAATTTTTTTTTATAAGCAACAAAATTAATATTAATTATTTATTTACTTTTTTTGATTTGGCAAGTCTCTCCAAAACAGCGCCATTATATAAATGAATAAAGATATAGAACAAATATAAAGTAAAGAATTTAGATGCATTTTTATTTATTAAAGTAATAACAAAGAAGTCCTTTCATAAAAATGGGATTTCAACAGATTGGTAATTTTTTGACTTAGCAATCAGACAAATTCTAGTATTTATCTAAGTTTTTTATGCTTTTCCCAAAATTTGAGAATGAAAAGTTTTAGATATTAGAAATATATCTTTTTAGTAAGTAAAACTTATAAATCTAAGAGTTTTATAAATCTAATCAAATTCTACATTATTGAATGTTTATTGTATTTCACGATCTATCCTTATCTATTTCTATAAGAGCCTTTCTACCTTCCTTAAGGGTTTTTAAGACGAGCCAGGTTAGAGAGGAAATCATAAGGATGGTAAGTGTAATTAGGGAAATATGAGTTGTATTAATAATGTCCGCCAATTTAATTAAATTACTTATGAGACTTTAATTCAAACGTCTGATCTAGAGTAAGCAGGTATTAGCATTCCACCATCTTGATCGTCATTATTGTCATCATCAAACCCACCCCCCAGGAGTAATTCAATGATTACAAGTACAGCTACTGGATAAAGGCACCATAGTATCGCTGTAAAAGGACTTACTAAGGAAGAAGCTGAATAAAATTCTGTCATAGATTGATAATAATCTAAAGAAACAACAATTGTGGATCCTCTGGGTAGTGTTTTATTCAATATTTCTATAAATATTTTTTAAAAACTTTTCTCTTTAGCACGAATAGATATTTGGTATGTATTGATATTTTTATTCTTAAATTCAATTTGAATAATAATTTTTTTGAACCTACTGAGAAACTAAAAATGACATAATGAATCGCGCGATTGTTATTTTTTATACTTAACAATAATTGTACAATTTTGATTCAAAAACTATTATTTATCTTGATTTTATAAATTCTATGTTTTCTTTCACTTTTGATCCTTTGGCTGCGATATTTGGTATATCAGGAATTGTAGGCTTCTTTTTCTTCGTTTCTGCTGCTAAGGGAACTTCCAGTATCAATACAAAACCAAAAAAGGAATTAGATTAGAACTTATTGTCTCAGAAATTAAATTGAAATTTTAAATTTAGTATTTAAAAGGCTTTTTAATTATTACTTATTCCATTGTTTAGAAATAAATTCAAGAAAATCTTTTAGATCCTCTTCAGGACAATTTGTTTGTTTTTGTAAATCAATGCAAATTTGCTTAATATTTTCAAAGGCATTTTTTACTATTTCGTTTTTTTCAATAACCTCAAAATATTCTTGATCAGTAAAAGGCATAATATTAGTTTCCTTCTTGAAAGTTATCTATTAACCATATTTTATCTACATTGACTTAACAGTAAAGAAGAAAAAATCTTTTTTCTTAAATTTAGCTACCCAATCGATAATGTTTTTTAATACTTTTGGTTACTTCCCATTCGCAGTTAAGTCCAGCAGGAAACTCAACAAGATCTCCAGCTTTAATAACGTATATGTCACCGTTTTGAGTACTTATTTTCGCTTGACCTTCAATAATTAAGCAAATTTCCTTATCATCGTAACTCCATTGAAATTTGCTTGGCTCACATTCCCAAATAGGCCAACTTTTTATTCCATACTGAATTATTAAGCTTGCACTACAGGGGGAAGTTATTAGAACTTTCACGAAATAGTTCGGATGTGTTTTTCATTTTACAAATAAAAGAAATATTTATTTTCGAGAATGTGTATTTCTTTACTGTCTTTTATTTTTTTTCGTTTATCATAAAAAAAATTTCTAATTTATGGATGAGCTTTCTGTATTGTCAATTTCGCTATCTATAGCTTCTTTAGGAATATTTTTTTTATTTTTCGCTTCAAATGATGATGATGACCAAGATGGAGGTAAGTTGATTAAATCATTAGAAAGAATTAATTAATTCCAAGTAAATAAAACATTTAATAGAGATTTATAACTTATAAAGCCTGCATAAATGCAGCTTAAAAAAATAACATAAACTTCCAACGTGCCGAGTCTTTTTTTCTTTAATGCTTTCATTGTTTTGAGTGTTTATAGGGTAATTTTATTTATTTTGATTTTTATTAACATGAGTATTTTTTACATTAACTAAGAGATTAAAGAATTATTAATGTCAAGCCAAAAAATAAAAAACAAGTAAAAAATATTATTTTTTTGGTAATTTCTCTTTCCTCAGTCTTAGCAAAAAATAAGGAAATTACTGGAGATATGCTTAATAAAGCCCAACCTACTCCAATGGGAAGGGTTTTAAACACAACTTGTTGTAGAAATATTCCTACATTTGTTCCAAGAAGTATTGAAATAAAAAATCTTTTTTGTTGTTTTTTGTCTATATTTTTTAAGAAAAAATTAATCTTAAATCCTTTTAGACTAATTAAAAAAATTATTGCACCTAATAATCTTATTTCAGTTGTAAGGAAAGGAGATAAATTGCTTTGAAGGAAAACAATCCTGGATAAAAGACCTCCAAGAACAGCACATAAAACTGATAAAAAAGGAAAAGCAAAAATCTTAAAGTTATTTTTTTCTGAGAAAGAGGAGTTTTCCTCTTTAAAATCGTTATCTTTTCTGAGAATTATGAATAGCGAAATCGTTACTATAATTATTCCAACCCATGATTTAGTTGTTAAATTTTCATTAATAAAAAATTCTCCTGATAAAGCTGCCATTAACGGAGAAAGAGTTTCTATAGATAAAGTTTTTCTTGTGCCAATTGTTTGTAGTGACTTTAAATAGAAAGTATCACCTAAACCAATACCTATTATTCCACTAATTAGTAGGATAAATATGTTTTTTAATTCAGTTGTAGAACTTAGATTGATAAAAGCAGGTATAAAAATTAAAAAAGCTATTATATTTTTTATTAAATTAATATCTATTGATTTATATTTTTGAGTTTGCGAGCGCCAAATAAAGCACGCATATGTCCAAGATGTAGCAGCTCCAAAAGCAGAAAGGATTCCAATCAAAACGAATAACTTTTAAAATTTTATTTTATAAATTGAGTAAATGCTAAAAAGAATACATAAATAAGAATCAAAATTCCCGGTAAGTACTGAATTAGTGATTTGAAATTATTTTTTTTCATGTTTCTAAAATTGTTTATTTTAAACAGTTTTTTTATTAGTAGGGTACAAACTCTCTAACTTCTTTCTTCTTTGAACTTTCGCATTAATTCTTTCTTCTTTTTCTTTTTTCTTGATCTCATCATTTATCTTATTTTGTCTATATCCAAACCAAAGTAGAACCCAAATAACAGAAGTTATTAAAAGAAGAGCAGTATATTGACCAGTCATAGGAAAACTGGCCTCAGAATATTTAACGTAAGAAAATAACAGACTCATTTAATTAACTTAAAGCATAAAAATAACGACTGTGTTGATTTTTCTAGAAATTACAAAATTAGCGAAACGTAGCAATTTATTATGTAGTTTTAAAGTTTTATATTTATTTTTTTATGGTTGTTGGACTAATTTTTCTTTATAACTACTTGCTATTATCAGATTGAAGCATATTAAATAATAAGTTTTTGGAACCTTTTGATTTAGCAGTTGTTGGAGGCGGTGCAGCCGGTTTTATGACAGCAATAACTGCTGCTGAAAATGGAGTAAAAAGAATAATAATTCTTGAAGGAACTTCAAAACTTATGGAGAAAGTAAGGATTAGTGGAGGGGGAAGATGTAACGTCACTAATGCGACATGGATACCGAATGAACTAATTGAGAATTACCCCAGAGGTGGAATTCAGCTCTTAGAATCATTTAATCGTTTTGCCGCTGGAGATGTATACGATTGGTTTGAGAAAAAAGGTTTAAAATTAAAAATTGAGGAAGATCTAAGAGTATTCCCAGTGTCTAATTCTTCTTCGGATGTTATTGATTGTTTGAGAAAAAGTGCTTTATCAAAAAACGTAGAGATTATAACAAAATTTTTTGTAAAAGAAATTGCAAAAACTCCAGATAATATATTTAATATTTTTAGTCTTAAAAAAGCAAAGGTAACTGCAAAAAATATTATTCTTTCAACTGGAGGTAATCCAAGCGGATATAAATTAGCTCAAAATCTTGGACACACCATTGTTAAACCCGTGCCATCACTTTTTACTTTTTCCACAAAAGAACCAAATTTGGATGAATGTAGTGGTGTATCGATAAGGGCCATAGATATAGAAATTAATTTAAACAATAAGAATTTTCAAAATAGAGGCGATTTACTAATAACGCATTGGGGGTTTAGTGGGCCAGCAGTATTAAAACTTTCATCAATTGCAGCAAGGGAACTTTATAGCCAAAAATATAAATTTAATTTAATCATTAAATGGTCTTCTTTAAGTTATGAGGAGTTAAAAGAAAAAATTAATTATTTAAGATTAAATAAAGGCAAGATGAATCTTATTAATAGTAGACCTGTTCCACTATTAACAAAAAGATTATGGATTTTTTTGTTAAATAAAATAGGTATTGATAAAGAGAAAAAATGGGCTGATTTAATGGCGGATGAAAGAGAGAAAATGATAAATACTCTGATGAGGGATAAATATATAATTTCGGGCAAAGGTCCATTTGGAGAGGAATTTGTTACCTCCGGAGGCGTAAAAATTAATGAGGTTAATTTTAAAAGTATGGAGAGCTTAATTTGTCCAGGGTTATTTTTTTCTGGAGAAGTTTTGGATGTTGATGGGATCACTGGTGGATTTAATTTTCAACATTGTTGGACAAGTGGATGGATCGCTGGGATGGCAGTCTCAAAGCTAAATCAATCAATATTAAATTAATAAGTAATAAATCAGTAAGTAACAATTCAATAAGTTTATCTTTTTTTTATTAAGTATTAGACGGAAAAAGTTTTTTGGAGAAACTTTAATTTTAAAGTTTTAATTATTGGTGAAGATTAATGCAGAATCTTGTATCAAAAAAAGAAGGAGAGGAAAGAAGATTAAAAGCTTTAGCAGAATATAGGATTTTGGGAACCAAGCCAGAATCATGTTATGACGATATTACAAAAATTGCTGCTACAACCTGTAATGTGCCTATTTCTTTAATGACATTGGTAGACAAAGATAAACAATGGTTTAAATCCAAAATAGGACTTCAAATATCAGAAACTAGAAGAGATTGGTCTTTTTGTACCCATGCAATAAAAGAAAATAGTCCATTAATTATTCATGATGCTTTCCAAGATGAAAGGTTTATAAATAATCCATTGGTAACAGGAGACCCCAAGATTCGTTTTTATGCAGGTTTCCCCCTTAGAAATAGTGATGGTAATAAACTTGGAACTCTTTGTGTAATAGACAGAAAGCCAGGAAATCTAACTACACAACAATTCAATATTATGGAATTATTATCCAAGCAAATAGTTTCATTCTTAGAGCTTAGAAAAAAGTCATTGAACTTGCTAGATGCTTTGTCTAACTTGCACAAACAGGAAGGTATTTTATCTGTCTGTTCATATTGCAGAGAAGTGAAAAATAAGGAGGGCGATTGGATGCATTTAGAAAAATATCTTTCGAAAATTAGTGATATTAGATTCAGTCATGGGGTTTGTGATAATTGTATGGAAAAACATTTCCCAGATGTAATCGAAGTATGGAATAAAAAGGATTTCTTTGAAGATGGTCAAAAAAGGTTTTTAGAGTCCTAGATTCAATACCTAACTTTTTATTGTTTAATTTATTTTCTAAACAAATTCTTTATTTGGTGGTTAGTATTGTATAAATTTTGACTAGAAAATGTTATTAGGAACTTTATTGACAGGTGAAATTGCTAAAAGTGCATTAGTAGCATATGTTCATTATTTAGGAATAATACTGTGTTTCGGTTCTCTTTTATTTGAAAGATTGACTCTCAAAGTAGGTCTTAATAGAAATGAGACGATCTCAATGATAATTGCAGATGTGGTTTATGGTTTAGCAGGAGTTGCGATATTAGTTACTGGGATTTTGCGTGTTAAGTATTTTGGTCAAGGAGGTGATTTCTATACAGGTAATCCTGTGTTTTGGATAAAGGTTTCTCTTTATATTCTTGTGGGATTACTTTCTTTATATCCAACAACAACCTATATCTTATGGGCCATTCCATTAAGTAAGAATAAATTACCTGAAATATCTGAAAATCTAGTCAATAGGTTCAGAATAATCATTACTACTGAATTAGTGGGCTTTGCAACTATACCTTTTTTTGCCACTCTCATGGCTAGAGGTGTAGGTTTAGGTTGAATTATTTATTTCTAGAAAGAAATTGTTTAATAAGTGCAAACAAACTATATAGATGGAGTTTAAGTTATAAGATTTCTAAATCTAAAAAAGAGATTATCTTTATTGGTTTAAATCCCTCATTATCGGATGAAGTTTTCTTGGACAACACAACAAAAAAGATAATCAAAATTTCGAAAAACAATAATTACGGCAAAGTAAAATTAATAAATCTATTTGCTCTTATTTCAAGCAAACCAGAAAAACTTTTTAAACATAAAAACCCTGTGGGGTACCTAAACAATAATCATATTTATAAAAACTTAAAACACTGGTCTGAAAGTAAAAATTGTGATTTATGGTTAGGTTGGGGCAACAAAGGTAAATTTCTAAATAGAAATAAAAGAATATCAAAAAAAATAATGCAATATAACTCAATTAGGAAAAGTAATTTTGATAATCCTCTTGGACCGCTTTTAATTAAGAAAACAATCAAAGATAATCCAATACACCCTCTATATTGTTCTGATTATTCCATCCTCCAATCTTATTTTTAGGTAGCAAGGCTCAAATGCAAACCAGTATTTTTAGCTAATCCATTAAATATGTGTTAATTTCTATTTGTTAAGTTAACCTAATATGAAAATTTCAAAGCAATTAAATAAACTAAAAAACTTGAATGTTGAGGCAGAAAAATGTTCTACAAGAGAAGAAGCAAAAAAAATAATTAATAAAGCAAATAAAGCACAAAGTAAAATCAACAAATAAATAAAAAGTAATTTCACTTATTCATAAATTATAATTTTCAAAAATATTTAATTTACACAAATACAACATATTTATTTCTTGGTATTTATGTCTTTGAAAATAATTAAAATAAGGAAATCGCACGAAAGATTTAGATCGACTAGAGAATGGCTAAATTCGATGCATTCATTTTCTTTTGCAGAGCATAGAGATCCAAAATGGGATAATTTTGGGAAAATTAGAGTTATAAACGAAGATATTATTTCTCCTAATGCAGGATTTGATACACATTCTCATGCAAATATGGAAATAATTACTGTCGTAACAAAAGGAGCAATAACTCATAGAGACTCTTTAAACAATCTTGGGAAAATTCACAAAGATGAAGTACAAGTTATGTCTGCAGGTACTGGAATCTCTCATAGCGAGAAGAATGAAGAAAATGTGAATTGTAAGTTGTTCCAGATTTGGATATACCCTCAAAAAGAAAATATCAAACCTCGATATGATCAAATTTCATTAAATGAAAAGTTGTGGGACAATCTTATTTTTAATTACAAAGAAGGTAAAAATAATAAGCTTTTTCTAAATCAAAGTATCTCTTTATGGCGTTGTAAATATAAGCCAATTAAAGAAAAAAAATTGCCATTAAAAATCGATAAATATAATTGGATACAAATAATAGAAGGTAATCTTTTATTAAAAAGTAAAGACTCTAAATCAAATATATTTCTCGAATCTGGAGATGGCTTGGGTTTTGAAGTTAATTATTATGATGATGTTTCTTTAGATACTGAAAAAAACTTAGATTTTCTCTTATTTTCGATGCCTTCCTTATAATTTAACTGTTATTTTACTCATCAACTCCTTTATTAAATGCATTTAAGGCTTGCAAAGCCATATTAAGGTGAACTTCCATGGCACCAAGTGCAATTAAAGAATTTGGTGATTTATCTTTTAGTAAAATCTCTTTTCTTTTTGATAACTCATTAACTACCTTCTTAGTTGAAGCTTCCCAGTTGTTGATTAATTCTTCAAATTCTCTTTTTTCAGGGCTTTCTATTTTTGCTAATTCATCAGAAAAATAAGAATCCTTTTGTGCCTTAAGCATCAAGTAGCTTAATTTTTTATGACTTATTGCTTGAGGTAAATTGTTAGATTCACTCATTGCTAGTGATTAATTTATAATCGAAATCTAACTAATTAAGTGAATATTTGCTAGAGGGTATACGGTTGTGATGACCGACCTGAAAATTACGAAATGATACTTGAACAAAAAATGGATTAATTAACCTTTAATTTTTCACTTATTAGTTTCTTGAAATAATCTCCACGCTCTTCATAATTTTTAAATTGATCAAAACTAGAGCATGATGGTGAGAATAATAATGTTCCAACCCTATTATTTTGTAAATAATGAAAAACAAAATTTAAAAGCTCTTTTAGTTCTGAAAATTCAAAAATATTTTTTTTAAATCCTTCCTTTATAAGAGCCATTTTAAGGACTTTTGAGCTTTCTCCAAAAAGAAAAACACATTTAACTTTTTTCTTTAAAACTTTTATCCACTCACTATATTCATTACCTTTTAATCTACCACCAGCAATGATTATTATTTGACCTTCAATTGAACTTATTCCTGCAATAGATGAGTCAAAATTTGTAGCTTTACTATCATTAATGATTTCCAGATCATTATTTTTATAAATTGTTTCCATCCTATGGGGTAATTGTTTGTAATTAGATAAAGAATCTTTAATCTTCTTTCCAGATAATCCAACTTTTCTTGCTGCTGCAATTACCAATAAAAGATTTTGAAGATTATGCATTCCTTTTAAAGAAAAATATTCAAGTTTGAATAATTTCTTTCCTCTCTCAACAATGTATGCTTGATCATCTATCCAATAATCGCATTGAATAAAATTTGATTTATCGAAACTAGTTGTTATCCAAACCCCTCTTGATAGCGAACTGCAGTGATTTCTGAGGTTTTCATCGTCATAATTATAAATTCTAAAATCAGATTTTTCTAGCAAGCTTTTTTTTATGTTGAAATAGTTCTCAAGTGTTTTATGTCTTTCAAGGTGATCTTCTGTGAAGGTTGTCCATATTCCAATATTAGGTTTTACTTCTGGAGATATTTCTATTTGATAACTGCTTAATTCAGCTACAACCCAATCAATTTTTTCATGTTTTTTGGAGTGAGCATATTTACATAAAGGTGTACCAATATTTCCAGCAAAAGGAGCATATAATCCATTATCGGAGAGTATATGGCTTAGTAGATGAGTAACAGTAGTCTTGCCATTAGTGCCAGTAATACCTATCCAATTAGTGTCTTTTAAAATTTCCCATGCAACATTAATTTCTCCAATTACTTGAATCCCCTTTTTTTTTAATTCAATAATAGTTATATGGTCATAAGGTATTGATGGACTTACAACAACAGATTCAATCTCTTTCACAAAAGGTTGAATTTCTTCAAATACAAATTCTTTTTTCAGGGAAACTAGTACATTAAGCTCTTCTAATTCTGTTTTTCTTTCTAAGAAGTCTCTCCCATCTTTACTTTCCCAAACAATTACTCTTTTATTGATGCTTCTCAAATACTTGGCAGCCCAAAATCCAGATTTACCTAATCCAATTACAAGATTAATATTTCTTTTACTTGAATGATTATCTATCATTTAATTTATAATTGTATTTATATTAATTGTGTTTAAGGGGTAATTCAATCATGAGATCTTTCTTCAGTATTTATAGTTTCGCCTAAGAAAAGTTTTCCATGGAAGATAATACTGCAAAATATTGGTTCTCTTGGTTTTATGAAAAGTGGGAGAAAAATGCTCCAGGTAAATTAATTGAGCAGGGTTTAACTCCATCTCAGATTGCTGAGCGCTTTGTTAATGAAAACCATGATAATTTTATTAAATTGTCAAAAAAAATTGATGAAAAGAATTATGATGCCTTAACAGAATTTATGAAACTCTCAGAGAGTGAATTACATATCTTGAAATATTTTTTAAAGTTAGTAAAAATGAAAAATTTATAGGAAGTTACTAAGTATTTCAAGGCTTTTTTCCCATAAATTTTTTCTTTCTTTTTTATTCATGGCGAAAGGAGAAGTTGGGGATAGTTTTGGATGACCTCTGAAATTAAATCTAGGACCATAATGATCACCGCCTCTTGCGTCTGGTGAAGTAGCTGCAAAAAGCTGAGGTAGAGCACCCATCTCAGCAGTTTGAAAAATAGGACTAAATAATTCTAATGAGAATGTTTCTAATGGACCAGGGTTAGGTTTTTGAGCAGTAAAGAGATTTGTTTTTGCAATTCCTGGGTGAGCAGCTAAAGAAAGTATATTTTTGTGCTTTAAGTTCTCATTTAGTTCCAAAGCAAACATTACATTTGCCAATTTGCTATTGGAGTAAGATTCCCATTTGTTGTAATAGTTTTCGGCTTTCAGATTTTTCCAACCAACTTTGCCAAAAAATTGTGCTCCGGAAGTTACCGTCACTATTCTAGATTCTTCTTTTTTTTCAATAATTGGAAGTAGCTTTAAAGTCAAAAGCATGTGAGCTAGATGATTAACTGCAAATTGTATTTCATATCCTTGAGCACTAAGAGTTTTAGGCGGATGCATAATGCCTGCATTATTGATTAGTAAATCTAAATTTTCAAAATTATCAAAAATTTTGGACTGAATTTCAATAATATTTTTTAAATCTGACAAATCTAATTCTAAAGGTGTAAATAATCCTTCAGGATTAAGACATTTAAGTTTTTTGATAGTTTGATTAGCTTTTTCAAGCGATCTACAAGCTATAACAACATGAGCATTTTTTTCTGCTAAGGCCTTAGCAGTGTAGTATCCAAGACCACTATTCGCACCTGTGATTAGCGCTGTTTTGCCTGTAAGATTTGGAATATTAGATGTTTCCCAGTTAGAGATTTTAGGTCTTGAAATAGTGGCAGTCATTTAGTAATCCTGCAGATTGTTTTGGAATTTAACCAAAATTTAATTACTTTCTACTGTAAATAATGGAATTTAGTATCGTGAGCTCTTATTGAAGATACTATTCAATATTATTTTTCAATGGCATATTGCCATTCGTTATTTTGAGATAAACTTTTCTCTCTAAGTAACTGTAATTTCCTACTATTTATTTTTATAACTATCCCATTAGTTGGATATTTCGCAAATATTTTTTTCTCTAACCAATTTTTTTTATATATTTGGATTTCGCTTGTATGATTTGTGAAGTAACTGTCAGGGGTGCTGAAGCCACATTTTTTAAGATAGTTAAGGGTTTCGTATTGATTAAGTCTTCCATTAAGTATTTGGAAACAGCAAAAGCGGAGACTTTCTCCAATCCCTTTCTTATCATTGAGGTATTTTCTTGTAATTCTTTGGGAAATGCCGGCAACTTGGTTTGTAGCGTATAGTTCACCTCTAATTTGAAAATCTCGTTTGATAGGAATACAATCGGGGACATTTTTAATTTGTTTAATTTTGCTTGAAACATCTAATCCTTTTTTTGTAATTGCTTTATTAAACTTGCCATCTATATATCTAATTGCAATAGCACAGCCATCAATTTTTGGTTGAATGCTTAATCTTGTTTTTGTTAATAAACTTTCCAAAAATTCTTTATAGTTTTCTTTGGCTAATTTTGGCAAAAGTTTATTATTTTTTTGATTAAAGTAGTCAGGCTCTGGATCAACAGGAATAAAGAGCTTTTCAAGTTGCTTAAATGCATCATCCGAAATTATGCCTTCACCTATTCTGTATTGTTCATCTAGATACTTAACATCTCTCACTAATAAATTATTCATAATAATTTTGATAAATATTTAAAAATCTTTTAGAAAAAATCATTTAAATAAAGATTTGAAAATAAAAATTAGATCTAAAAAGTAATTGACCACTAAATATCCTCCTACGCAGAGAGCGATTTAAAAGTATAAAATGTACTTATAAGACGTTTAAATTAAATACTTCAATCAAACATATTTACTTAAAAGTGAAATAGAAAATTTTAAGGATAAATTTGAAATCAAATTTTTGAAATTTCTATCAATACCAAAAAAAATTTTTTAAAGTTAGGAGAAATGTCATTTTTATTAAAAGCTCAAAAAACCTGGGAAAATTTTGCGAAATACAAAATCAATGATTATGCAAAATTAAGAAATTTTGATTTTGGGCCAAATAACGAAAGTTCAGTTTCAAAATTATCGCCTTTCATTACTCACAGAATATTATCGGAATATGATCTGATACATGATATTAAAAGTAAGTACAAAATCAAAAATTCAACTAAATTTGTTGAAGAAATATTTTGGAGAGTTTACTGGAAAGGGTGGTTGGAAAATAGACCTAAAGTTTGGAAAAACTTTATTTCAGAAAACAATCTCGATTTTGATTATGAGCTATATGAAAGTGCAATTAATGGTAATACAGAATTAGATTTTTTTAATTCTTGGGTCCATGAATTAAAGCAGTACAACTATTTGCATAACCATACAAGAATGTGGTTTGCGAGTACTTGGATATTTAATTTAGGCCTCCCATGGCAATTGGGAGCAAAGTTTTTCTTTAAATATCTTTTTGATGGAGATGCTTCATCTAATCTCCTTAGCTGGAGATGGGTAGGAGGATTGCAAACGAAGGGAAAACAATATCTTTTTTCATCATCAAACCTCAGAAAGTTTTCAAATAATAGATTTAATGTAGAAAAAATAAGTAATCAACAAATTTTTCTTGAAGAATCTAATCAAATACCATTTGAAGATGAGATTTATAAAAATGATATGGATCCTAAATCAGATAATCTGATTATGTTTGAAAATGATCTGCACCTTGCAACCCTTAAAAATTTACTTCTAAGCTATAAAAAAGTATTTATTATCCTTTTAAAAAATGAACAAAGACAAATTAAATTGTCTGAATCTGTTTTGAAATTTAAACAAGATTTGGTCTCTGAATTTGTAGAGCAATTTGATAATGTTGAACAGATTGATCCTTATTCATTGGAAAATACTTTTAAAAATACTAATGAAATAGACATTATTTATCCTGGAGTGGGAGAAAATTATGATTTCATAACTGAATTTAAAAATTTACACCATAAAAAAATTTTTAACCTTGTTAGAGATGAAGATTTATTTGCTTGGAAATTCGCCAAAAAAGGGTTTTTCAAATTTAAAGAAAATATTCCGAAAATCAATCAGATAATATTAGAAAATTATTCAAAAAATAATTTTTAACTTAGTTGACTTCCTAATCAGGATAAGAATTTATTAGAGTACTAAGTATAAATACTTAATTAGGCGCGACTTTTGCGGTTTAATCCACGATGGATACCGTGACTAGTTATTTTTACTTAAGGATAATTTTTTTATAGTGCTTTCAACAATTCTTACCAAGTCGTTTAGCAAAGATACTGCTTTATTAATTCTTAGGGTTATAACTGGAACTGTTCTTATTCATCACGGTTATGAGAAATTAGCAAATATAGAAAATTTCGCTGACGCTTTTGTCAGACCTTTACATCTCCCATTCCCAATATTTTTATCATACATAGCAGCATTCTCCGAAATAGGTGGTAGTTGGCTACTAATTATCGGATTAGCTACAAGATTCGGGGCTTTGGCAATTGTGGGAACAATTTCTGTCGCTATATACCATGCACTTGTCACTTCAGGTTTTAATATTTTCTTACTAGAGCTTTTACTTTTGTATTTCGCTTCAGCAACTTCAATTGCATTAACAGGGCCTGGTAATTTCTCCTTAGATGAAGTTATTATTAGAATTTTGAAATCTGAAGATGAAGAGGAAATCATTCCTTCAACAAAATCAAAAAATTCTAGGGAAGTTGAAGTTAAAGAAGAAGCAAGTAAAGGAGGCTTATTTCAATTTCTGCAAGCGAACATACTCTCAGATACTTCAAGCTAACTTTTTAGGATAAAGGTTATTGATTAGTTCTAACCTTTTTCTATAACTGTTTCTCTTCTCAAGTTTTATTTTAATTGTTGCTTCAGAAAGACTTATAAATAGCCCTATAGCAGTCACCCAAGATAAAAAAATAAAAGGGTTTTCTGGAATTTCTGAGAAATTCATATGAATAATACTTCTTTTTTAAAACTGACTGATCACTATATGTTTTTCAACCTAAATATACAATTTAGAAATATTTAAGGATTAATTTCAACTTTTTCCCATTTCTTACTCTTTTCCCAAAGATATCTTTTATGAACAGGCTGTTCTAATTTAAGAAGATCTACTGAATCGATTTCAAAATTTAGAACTGCAAAATTTTCTGACTTAGGAAGATTGGATAATATTTCATAAGAAGATTGGACTTTAGGGTTTATTTTCTCTCCAGGAGATCCCCAAAACCAAGAAGATTTTGATTTTTCTGATAATAAATCCCAATAATTTTTGTTATCACTTAATTCATGTATTTTTCCTTTGAATCTATATTGTGATTTGGTTTTCAAAAAGAACCATAATATTTCTGCATTGGGGTTGGATTTTAAATGTCCAATTTTTTCACTTCTTCTATCTGTAAAAATAATCATTGAACTATCTTTGTGCCATCCTCTGAAAACAACTGTTCTTAATCTTGGCTCATTTTCTTCGCTGACTGTTGCAAGCTGTATCCATCTATTAGAGGGTGATTTGCCCTCTTTTTTTCTAGAAGATTTTAAATCTTGCCTCCAACTGGGTAAGTTGTTATCAGGCATTTAATTTAGGCAATATAAGGCCACTTTTCTTTTTGTATTCTTCGAATGAATCATATTTTGAAAGCGATTTATCTTTTTTTATCATTCTTGGTAGAAAAACTATAGAGAAAAATATTGCAAGAATTACTAATGGTATGAAACTCATTGAAAGTATGGCGAATGATAGATAAATTAGTATTTCTCCTAGATAATTTGTATTCCTTATATTTTTGAAAAATCCTTCTTTAATTAGATCTTTTTTTAATTTAAGAGAAAAATATTTTTGGGCATCACTTGCAAAGTGTAGAAACACACCAATTATATTTATAGACACAGATACAGCTATTACGATATTTGGAACAGATTTCTGAGATGAGATAAGAATGTAGGGAGCTACCCAGTAACTTCCAAGGAAAATAAAACCAGTAACTGAAGTTAAAAAATTGATTTTTTCTTTAAAATAAGGATCTGGGAATATCTTTTCTTTTAGAAGCCAAAGTAATCCATAAGTACCATGCAGTGCTAAATAAACGTAGGGAGCAATCGTAAAATTATCAAAAAAAATCATAAGACCTATCACTACAAATGCAGTGAGCCCCTTATGTAGATTAATTATTTGATTAAGTTTCATCTTTTTTAACAATCTAAAAAATGAAATTATTTTCTGTGGATATAACCTAGTTCGTCAAAAGTTTTAATGGGCGATACTGGATTCGAACCAGTGGCCACTACCGTGTCGAGGTAGTGCTCTACCACTGAGCTAATCGCCCAAATTGAGGAATTTTTAATCCCCCTTATAAGAAAATAGCAGGTTGCGTTTCATTTTCTAAGTAATTTAACTTTCCATCGTTCTCTTTTGGTTATTTCTAAATTTAGAATTTCAATAAATCCTTTATTTTCAAGTTCTAGTTTGTCGCCAATTTTTAGATTAATTGTTGGCTTATTAACTTTGCTTCCATTTAATCTGAGCATTCCATTTTCTATCCTTTCAATGATTTTGGTTCGTGATACCCTAAATCCAGCTGAAGCTATAGCATCTAATCTTGTTGAAGCTTCTACTGTATTGACAAGTTTTTTTGATCTTCCAGCAGGTATTTGTAATTCATCTATACCTACTACATTAACTTTTACTTTTACGTCTCTTAAATAAAAAATCTTTTCATCTAGATGCTTAATATTTGAATTATCTATTATCCCTTGTGCTCCCCTATCGCCAATAGTCCATATATCTCCAACTTTTATTTGATTAACCCCATTTTCAATTAGGAGGGATCTAAAGTCGTCTTGTGTAGCATTATCAAATAAAAAATTTCCATTAATTTTTATTCCTTGAGCTGGAAAATTACTTTTTAGCGCATCCTCTTCAGGAACATTATCTCCTCTAAAGCAAGCTATCCTAGATCTTTGGGCAGAGGAGAATCCTCCATAAATAAAAAATTTGAAATCATTTAAATTTTCAAAATCTTTTAAAATCTCTTCGCAAACATAAGTTGAATTAAACCCAGTCCAATAAGTTTCCCAGTGTTTGTAGGCTAAGTTAGCAATATTTATTAATTCCTCAGTTTCTTTTTTGTAATTTGAATTTATTAAGATCTCTTTTAAGTCAATCATTTAGCCTTCTAAAAAAATTACATCTTTTGCTTCTGATTGTTTTATCAAAGCCCATGGTAATTCAGCTCCAATTTGATTTTCAAGTAGAACAAGCCATTTACCCTCTTTATTAAAATTAATGATCGATCTTAACTCTTTATTTCTATTAATGTTGATACTTGCAGAAGAAACAATGCTTCCTAAATATCCTGAACCCATTCCTAAAAGACCTCCAATTAATGATTGCCCGATATTATTTAAACCAAGAAAGCTGAAGGTAGATAAATTTGTCATATTTGAAAAAGCTATTCCAGCTATAAACCCAAATGGCATTAGCCATCTACTCATATCTTGTTGTCTAATCTTTCTATCAAGTTTAGGATTTAAGATTCTTATATCTTCAAAATTTTGAGATTTGAATAAGATATTTGCTTTCGCATTGAGCAATTCTGTTTCGTCTGATGATATTTTCTCACTTATTGGTGGGATCAAAATAGCTTCAGAGAGCATTACTGATTTTTCTTTGAAAACATCAAATAGCTGGATACATTTATCAATGTCTTCAAATATCACAATACTTTTAGTCAAATTTCAATCCTCAAATGTTTGTGTGTTATTCAAATTAATAAAATAAGATACATACACTATAGATTAAGTTAAAGTAAAAGATTAAAGAACCAATCTTAAATGACAAAAGTTCTCATTACAGATCCAATTGATCAAACAGGAATCGATATTCTTTCACAAGTTGCTCAGGTTGATCAGAAGATAGGAATCTCAGACTCTGAGCTAGCTTCTATTATTAAAGATTATGATGCTTTAATGATTCGCTCTGGTACTCAAGTGACCGGAGAAATTATTAACTCTTCAAGTAAACTGAGAATTATTGGAAGAGCAGGAGTTGGAGTTGATAATGTAGATGTTAAGGCTGCAACGCAAAAAGGAGTTCTTGTTGTTAATTCTCCAGGGGGCAACACAATAGCTGCTGCTGAACATACCATAGCTATGATGTTGGCTTTATCTAGACATATTCCAATTGCTAATAGTAGTACTTTGTCAGGTAAATGGGAAAGAAAGAAATTTGTTGGTAATGAGCTTTATAAGAAAAAATTAGGTGTAGTAGGTTTAGGGAAAATTGGTGCTCATGTAGCGAAAGTTGCTAATGCATTAGGAATGGATGTTTACGGATATGATCCCTTTGTCTCAACTGAAAGGGCTCAACAAATACAAGTTAAACTATCTGAACTAGAGGATTTATTCAAACAATCTGATTATGTAACTTTGCATTTGCCTCGCACACCAGATACAGAAAATTTAGTAAATATAGACGTACTTAAAAGTATGAAAAGTAGTGCAAAATTGATTAATTGTGCTCGAGGAGGCTTAATTGATGAAGAAGCATTAGCAGAAGCTTTAAATGAATCATTGATTGCAGGTGCTGCAATAGATGTCTTTTCTAAAGAACCTTTGGAATCTAATTCACCACTTTTGAAGGTTGAAAAGAATCTTATTCTTACCCCACATTTAGGAGCATCTACACGGGAAGCACAAGAAAATGTAGCTGTTGATGTTGCAGAACAAATAAGAGATGTATTGCTTGGTTTATCTGCTAGAACTGCAGTAAATATTCCAGGTTTGAGCCCTGATATTATGGATAGTCTAAAACCTCATTTGCAGTTGGCTGAAACAATGGGTCTGCTTATAAGCCAGCTTTCAGGTGGGCAGATTCAAAAACTAGAAGTAAAGCTTCAAGGTGAATTTGTTCAACATCCTTCTCAGCCATTAATAATAGCTAGTCTAAAAGGCCTTCTAAGTAAAGCTTTGGGAGATAGGATTAATTATGTGAATGCTTCTCTAGAAGCAGATTCAAGAGGTATTTCGGTAGTCGAGAATAAAGATGAGGCGAGACCTGAATTTGCTAGTGGGTCGCTTCAGTTAACCACTTATGGAGATAATGGAGACCATAGCGTAGCAGGTAGCATTTTTGCTGATGGGGAATTAAGAATTATAAGTATTGATCAATATCCTGTTAATGTATCACCAAGTAGATACATGCTGGTTACTAGGCACAGGGATATGCCTGGTATTATTGGCAAGCTTGGTTCTTTATTAGGTAGCAACAATGTAAATATTGCCTCGATGCAAGTTGGGCGCAAAATTGTTAGAGGGGAAGCTGTTATGGTTCTAAGTATTGATGATCCAATTCCTAATAAGTTGCTTGACACCATTATTGAAGTAGAGGGAATTACCAACGCTAATCCAGTTACTTTATAAAGAGGCCAGCTCTATATAATGGCAATTAAAGATTGGTATAAACTAACTTTTCTGATAGAAAGTGATTCAGAAGAAATTATTATTTGGAAATTAAATGAGCTGGGAATATTTAGTTTTTCATTTGAATATTTAATTAAAAATGAAAATAAAAAAGAGGTGAATATATGGCTTCCAGTCGATGATTGGGGTGAAAGTTCTAAGTGTGATTTTGAACAAATAATTAGCAAACTTCTAAATATTAATGCCCCGAAGAATCAATTTTTTGATTGGAGTATTATTAAAGAGGAGGACTGGTTGACAAGCTGGAAGAAATATTGGGCACCTGAATTAGTAGGAAATAATCTTTTAATATTGCCTTGTTGGATGAATTTAAATGAGAAATTTAAAGATAAAAAAATCATAAAAATTGATCCTGGCGCAGCCTTTGGTACAGGAAGTCACCCTTCGACTTATCTTTGCTTAGAAAAAATGGAGAATATTTTCTTTTCTGATAAAAAGATATTAGATATTGGGAGTGGTAGCGGGATTTTGAGTGTCGCCGCAAGATTGCTTGGCGCTAAAGAGGTTTATGCAGTGGATAATGATTATTTAGCTATAAATTCAACAAAATCTAATTTCCAACTAAATTTCGGTGATTTAAACAATTTAAATACATATTTGGGATCTTTTAGTGAGGTAATTTTAAAAAATCAACTCACACAATTTGATTTTGTTTTATGCAATATTCTTGCAGAAGTAATAAAAGGAATGATTCCAAATATTTATAAGTGCTTGAGAAACAATGGGGAAGTCATTTTTAGTGGAATTCTAGATTCACAAAAAGATGAAATTATAAAAACATTAATTCAGAATGACTTGAAATTATTGGATGTATCAACTAGAAAAGATTGGGTATGCATTTCTGCTCAAAAACCTACCGATCAAACATAAGTATAAGTTTTTCTTATAGATATTCATTAATACATTTTATTGTGTCATTTTTTACTTCAAAATCTCACATATCGACCCAATCGATGTTAAAAATGTAGTTGATAGGTATTAATTACCAACAATTTTTTTTTTAAATGGCTTCTTACAAAGTTACACTAATCAGTGAGGGTGAAGGTCTCAATTCAACTATTGAAGTACCTGATGATCAGTACATCCTTGATGCTGCTGAAGAACAAGGTATCGACCTTCCTTATTCCTGCAGAGCTGGAGCATGTTCAACATGTGCAGGAAAAGTTACTTCAGGCACTGTCGATCAATCAGATCAAAGTTTCTTGGATGATGACCAACTAGAAGCTGGTTTTGTTCTTACATGTGTTGCGTACCCAACATCTGACGTAACAATTACAACTCATGCAGAGGAAGAATTGTATTAATTATAAAAAATTAACTTTTCTAAGTTGATTATTCATTATTTCTTTGCCACCCTCTATGAAGGTGGTTTTTTTTTATAAATGAATAAATTTGAATTTTTCAAGACAGGTAGTGTTCAATCAAGTTATGGAGGTCAGTACAGTTATAAGGTAATTGGACCATGTTGCAGACTTTATGATAGAGAAGAATTACCCTGGCCCTGTTCAAGGCTCGCTTGGAGAAGTAAGGAGCCTAGTTGGAGAAGAATAGGTTCTAGGTTCGTTGCGGATATGGCTTCTAGAAAATGCCCATCTTACTCAGTACAGATTTTGGAGCCTGGATCAAAACCTGTTGAGACAGTTATAACTCTTTTTTCAAAGAAATTTTCTTCTGATATACAAGAATGGTGGTATAGCAAAAAACCAGGCTCAAAAAAGCCTGGTAATATCTTCCCTTCTGAAGTCAGTTAGCTTTAAATATTAAGCTTTTGGTTTTGGAGGCATGTAACCTTTTAAGCCAGTGCATTCAAGACTATCAATTGTATTAACTCCAGTTAGTGAGTTAGTTCCACTAGCTCTTTCACATAATGATTTTCTCTGAGAAAGATCAAGATTTGCATCAGTAAAGTCTGCTCCATCAATAATTGCCCCATCAAAAACACTTTTCATTAGTTCACCATTGGTAAGATTCGCATCAGTAAAATCAGCATTATCAAAGCGAGTTGCGTATGCAATGAGGTCAGTCATATTAGCTCCTTTAAAACTAGAGTTTTTTGCAGTTGTTACGCTCATATATGCGCCTTGAAGATTAGCTTCTCCTAAATCTTGATTAGATAAATCATATTTAACATATTCAGTATTATGGAGGTCTGCACCGTGAAGATCATCTTTTAGTACGTCAACTGATGAGGGATCACTAGGATAGAGTGCGTTCGCAGAGATTGGATTAATAAGTAAACCAATAATTAAAGGGAGAAAAATTAATAGTCTTTTACAAGACTTATGTAGTGATGAAAAAATAGAAACCATTTCGATCAACATCAATATAGAAAACCTATGACTATTATTCCATGGGTTGGTCATTTACGACCCTTCTTCTCACGAACTGTTGCAGTTTATTTAATTTCAGTAGTTAGAAAATCTTTTGCAAGGTGAGTATTTGGAAAAACTTTTTGAGCCTCTTTAAGCAAATCGCTTGGCGTAATTGAATTTTTGTTAGTGTATCTTGGACTAAAATGAGTAATAATTAATTTTTTTGTATTAGATAATAATGCTGTTCTCGCAGCCATGACTGTTGTGGAATGTAGTTTTTCATATGCCATAATCTCATCTTCCTGAGAAAATGTTGATTCATGCACTAGTAAATCGGCATTTTTTGATAAAGATACTGCTGATTCGCTAAAGATAGTATCTGTGCAATAAACAAAACTTTCTCCCCTCCTTGGAGGGCCGCAGAAATCTTTCCCATCGAAGGATCTCCCATCTGCTAAAGAGACTTTTTTACCTTGTTGCAATTCAGAATAGATTGGTCCAGGTGCTATTCTCAGAGTCTCTGCTTTTTTGATATCAAATAAACCCGGCTTATCTTTTTCGCTAACTCGATAACCATAAGCAGGTATTTTATGTTTGAGGCAGGCACAATTAACCTTTAGATTATTGTTTTCAAATAAAATTTTATTTTCTGATGCAAAATTTTCAACTTCCACGAAATGTAATGGGAATGATAATTTACAGAAACTACTACGAAGTGCAGAATTTATAAAATCTTTCAGCTCTGAAGGGCCGTAAATTTCAATACCCTTACTTTTGCCTGATAAACCTAAGGTGGCTAAAAGGCCAGGCAATCCATATATATGATCACCATGCATATGCGTAATAAATATCTTCTTAATTTGAGAAGATTTGATTTTACTTCTCATTAATTGATGTTGTGTTCCTTCCCCACAATCAAAAAGATACACCTCAGCACTTTGAGATAATTTTAGTGCTAAGGAGGAGACATTTCTTGTTAAGGTTGGTACTCCAGAGCTTGTTCCTAGGAAAGTGATGTTCACTTATATTAATATTGTTGTTTTTTTATATGGATTAAATCTAGACTTCTAGTCAGACTAAGGCAATTTCAAAATTTGTTTTTAAAACAAAGTGATATTAAAAATTTTAAAAAATTCTCATAAATTTTGTTTAGCAAGCATCGTCATTTTTTGTTTTCTCCAGAATCGAACTGTTTCGGCTTTAGCAGAACCTACTATAAATGTTCTTATAATAAAAGACAAAAAAATTAGAATTAGGTCAGATAGGTCAATTCCATTAATAATCAAAGGTCAAGGATTTTCTAATAATAAAATTAAAGGTTTAACTTTAACAAAAAAAAACAAAAGAACTACTTTATTGTTTGATAAGAATAAGCAGAAAATTTATGACTTGAAAAATGGAGAAAAGTTTGAAGTTCGTTCCTTAGATAGAAGAGGTATTTGGGTTGGTCAAAAAAGATATGCAGGTAAATTAAAGATTTTCATAAATAAAAATGACATATTGGTAGTTAATGTTCTTGGGATTGAAAAGTATCTCGGTAGTGTTGTTGGTTCAGAAATGCCCGCTAAATGGCCTTTAGAAGCATTAAAAGCTCAAGCTATCGCATCAAGAACTTATGCTTTAAAGCAAAAAGGAAATTCTCTTTATGATATTGATTCTACAAATAGGAATCAGGTCTATATAGGACTAGAGGCTAGGACATATAAAACGCAAAGGGCAGTAAACTCTACAAGATCATTAGTTTTGACTTATAAAAATAAATTAATTAATTCTTTATTTCATAGTAGTTCTGGTGGTATGACGGAAAATAGCCAAGATGTATGGAAAAATAAATATCCATATTTATCAAGTGTTAAAGACTTTGATGGTGATAATCCAAAACTTAGATGGAATAAAAAATTCTCAAAATCTCAGTTGAAAAAACTATTTCCAAGAATAGGAGGAATAAATCAAATAGAAATTTTAAATGTAACAAGCACTGGGCGAGTTAAAAATGTAATTATTAATGGTGATTTTGGAACTGATCAAATTTCAGGTGTTGATATTCGAAAAAGAATGAACCTTAAAAGTACTCTAGTAAGATTTAAATTTATTGAAGATAATGAGACCAAACCTGGTAATAAAAACCTTAAATTATTGTCGACAAATTCATTAGAAAATGAACCTCTTACCCATATTGTGAGAGTTGGAGAAACCTTGATAGAGATTGCTGATCAATATGACGTAAGTATTGACGAATTAGTCGCCTTGAACAATATTAAAAATTCATCATTAATAAATATAGGTCAAAGATTATTAGTTCCAAGAAATCTTCTTAATTCCTCCTACTCCTCAGAAAAGTTATTGTTAGTCTCAGGATATGGATCTGGTCATGGCGTGGGGATGAGTCAATGGGGTGCTAAGTATATGGCGAGTAGGGGAGAAAAAGCAGATAAGATATTAAAACATTTCTATAAAGGAGTTGAAATAAAACCATTTAAAAAATATTTTTTATAAAAAGTTATTTTGCATCTAGGACTAATTTTGGATTTAAGTAAGTTTGTGCTTTGCTAAAAAAGCCTATACCTAAGAGTTTTTTTCTATTATCTATAACCTTTACAGGTTTTTTATAATCAAAATTTATGCTTTTATTTAAGTAATTAATATCAACTTTTATTGCTCTTCCAGTTTGCCAAAAATTGATTTCTTCTTTTTTATTTAAGACTAATGTTGAAATGTGATTAAGGGCAGAAATTGTTGGAATAATAAAATTTTTAGTTTTGTGTTTATTTTTTTCCATATCAGATATTTTTATAGATTCTTCTTCATTAAAGCCACAAGCTGAAATCCTTTTTAGTTGAAGAAGACAGCCCTCAGAATTGAGAATTCTCCCAAGATCTCTCGCAATTGCCCTTATGTATGTACCAGCTGAACATTGGATTTTTATTTCTATGATTCCGTTTATTTGATCCCATCGCAGTAATATTAGCTCGTCTATTTTTACTTCTCTTGGTGTTAATTCAAAATCTTCATTATTAAAAGATTTTTTATAAGCCCTTACACCATTTACATGAACGCTAGATACTTTTGGTGGAATTTGTTTAAAGATTCCTCTGAAGTGATTTAAATATTGATCTAACCGCTCACTAGTGATTATGGGCCAATCTTTTTGATTAATTATTTCTCCTTGAATATCATCAGTTTTAGTTCTTATCCCTAATTTAATTTGTCCTATATAACTTTTACCCTGAGGAAGATATTGAATAAATTTTGTGGCACTGCCTATTGCAATGGGTAATGTTCCGGTAACATCTGGATCTAGGGTTCCAGTGTGCCCAACTTTTTTTGTATTTAGTAACTTCCTTATTTGTCTAACACAATCATGAGAAGTACATCCTTTGTCTTTATTAATTACTAAGAATCCATTTATAGTTTCCATTTTTAATATTAAGAATATTTTGAGAAAGATTTATTACTATTCTATGATTTTTGTATTGAAATTTTAAAGTACGAAATTGAACAACAATAGTTTTATTTTAAAAGAGTTTATAGATAATGCTTTTAATTTAAAATCACATTTAATGGAATACTTATCTATTAAAGAATGTAATTTAGATAAATTCTTAGCAAATGCAAAGATGAATTTAGCAAATTTACATCCTGGTGATGTTTTAAGTGATGTTTCAGATTTTTATACTGAAATTGTTGGAGAGAGGCATATAGCAGATTTAGCTGCCTGGCATATTTCAAGCAAGGATTACATCGCTGATACTTTAAAACTTCAGCAGCAATTTTCTAGAGATTTAGTTTTAGATTTTGGAGGAGGTATTGGAACGCACGCCTTAGCTAATGCAATGTCTCCAAAAGTTGAACATGTTTTTTTTGTAGACATTAATGAAAAAAATAGAAATTTTGTTGAATATCGAGCTAAGAAATTAGGGGTCAAAAAAAAACTATCTTTTTGCAAGACGATCAAGGATACAAAAATATCCAAATTTGATACGATAATTTGCCTAGATGTTTTGGAACATCTCGCAGATCCAGCTGCTCAAATTGATATTTTCCACGAATTTATGGATTATAATTCCATTGCTTTATTTAACTGGTATTTCTACAAAGGAGAAAATAATGAATATCCATTCCATATTGATGATGTTCAATTAGTGGATAAGTTTTTTGAGAAACTTCAATCTGAGTTTTTAGAAGTTTTTCATCCTATATTGATAACTACAAGAGCTTATAAGAAAGTTAGATTACAACATTAACTCTTTTTCTATTCCTTAAATTTCTTTTTATGCTCTCGAAATTTACGGTTCCTTCTTTGAGTGCAAAAAGTGTATCATCTTTGCCTTTGCCTACATTAATTCCTGGTAGAAAGGATGTACCTCTTTGACGAATTAAAATTGAGCCAGCAGTTACTTTTTCTCCACCATAAGCTTTTACGCCCAATCTTTTGGAATTGGAATCTCTTCCGTTTCTTGTAGAACCTGTTCCTTTCTTATGTGCCATTGGAAAATTTTAATTTGTAGATTTTTCTGATTTTGGTTTAAGTTCCTTTTTAACAGTTTCCTTTTTTGTAGAAGGCTTTGGAGAACTTTTCCCTATTGATATAGATTTTACCATAACTCTCGTAAGTTCTTGTCTATGACCCATCTTTCTTCTTGTCTTTTTCTTGGGGCGCATCTTATATACAAGAATTTTCTTATCTCTCTTATGAGAAACTACCTCTAATTCAATTTTTGCATCTTTTATATAAGGTTTACCAATAGTGATTGAGTTTTTATCTTTTAATAGTAGAACCTTCTCTAAGGTAATTTTATCTTTTTCTTTTGCATTAAGTCTGTCAATATCATAGTATCTATCGACTTCGAACCAAAATTGTTGACCAGAAGTTTCCGCAATTGCGTATAACTCATTATTTTTTGAAGAATTGTCTGAAGATTTTTTAGAATTTGTCATATCTTAAGGACGCTATCAGGCTCAAACTTTTAATTTGATTACGCCTAATGAGCAATCATAATTGTTTGTCTATTTTCTTATTTTGTAGTGTAATAAGTCAAGGATTGTTTTAAATCTTTTATATCCAAAGTGAGGAACCATAACTATGGCAGCAAGAAAAACATATATTTTAAAACTCTATGTTGCGGGGAATACTCCCAATTCAATGAGGGCTTTGAATACTTTAAGAGAAATTTTAGAAAATGAATTTAAAGGTGTTTATGCTTTAAAGGTTATCGACGTACTAAAGCAGCCTCAACTTGCTGAGGAAGATAAGATTTTAGCTACCCCAACATTAGCTAAAATTTTGCCTCCACCTGTCAGACGAATTATTGGTGATCTTTCTGATAGAGAGAAAGTTTTAATTGGTTTAGATTTACTTTTTGATGAATTAACTGAAACTGAATATAGTGGAGATAAATAACACATAGAAAACTTTTATAATTAAGGATAAATTTAAAGTTTATTTTTATTTTAAATTTCTTGAATAAAACTATGAAAGAAAAGAAATTTGGCAAATCAAATAAAATGCAAGTCCAAAAATTACCTACTGGTATAGAGGGGTTTGATGATGTTTGCAGAGGAGGTCTGCCTGTATCTAGAAGCACTCTTGTCAGCGGCACATCAGGGACTGGCAAAACTGTTTTTTCTCTTCAATACTTACACCATGGAATTTGCAATTTTGATGAACCAGGTATTTTCGTCACATTTGAAGAGTCGCCTTTAGATATAATAAGAAACGCTGCTAGCTTCGGATGGGATTTACAAGAATTAATTGACCAAAATAAATTGTTTATATTGGATGCCTCTCCAGATCCTGACGGTCAAGATGTCGCAGGTAATTTTGACTTATCTGGTCTTATTGAGAGAATTAGTTATGCGATTAGAAAATATAAAGCTAAGAGAGTTGCAATAGATTCAATAACTGCGGTTTTTCAACAGTATGATGCGATTTACGTTGTTAGAAGAGAGATATTTAGACTGATAGCTAGATTAAAAGAGATAGGTGTGACAACAGTTATGACTACTGAAAGGGTAGATGACTACGGCCCAATCGCTAGATATGGAGTAGAAGAATTTGTGTCTGATAATGTTGTTTTATTGAGAAATGTTCTTGAGTCAGAGAAGAGAAGAAGAACCCTAGAAGTTCTGAAATTGAGAGGCACTGTACATATGAAAGGTGAATATCCATTCACTATGGGTATGGATGGTATAAGTGTGTTTGCTCTTGGAGCAATGAGATTAACGCAGAGATCCTCAAATATTAGGATTAGCTCTGGAGTTAAAGATCTTGACGATATGTGTGGAGGAGGTTATTTTCAAGACTCCATCATCCTCGCTACAGGAGCAACTGGTACAGGTAAAACAATGCTTGTATCAAAATTTGTAGAAGATGCGTATAACAATAATGAAAGAGCGATACTGTTTGCATATGAAGAATCAAGGGCTCAATTGCTAAGGAATGCTACTAGTTGGGGCATAGACTTTGAAAAGATGGAAAGTGATGGTTTATTAAAAATTATTTGTGCTTATCCCGAATCAACTGGCTTAGAAGATCACTTGCAAATTATAAAAACGCAAATTAATCAATTTAAACCAAAGAGAATGGCAATAGATTCTCTCTCTGCATTAGCCAGGGGTGTAAGTTTGAACGCATTTCGACAGTTTGTAATTGCAGTAACTGGTTATACAAAACAAGAAGAAATTGCAGGATTTTTTACCAATACTGCAGAAGAGTTTATGGGAAGCCATTCTATTACTGACTCTCATATTTCTACAATTACTGATACTATATTGCTACTTCAATATGTAGAAATAAAAGGAGAGATGGCTAGAGCTTTAAATGTTTTTAAAATGCGTGGATCATGGCATGATAAACGCATAAGAGAATTTATTATTACAAATCGAGGACCTGAAATAAAAGATTCTTTTTCTAACTTTGAACAAATATTTAGTGGCGCTCCTCATAGAGTTGTTCCTGATCAAAATGTACAAAATGTTTTTAAAGGGTTAGACAATAACTAGATAACTTCCTTAATTTCAGAGCTTGAGAAATTATCTGTATTATTAATAGCCTGAGTTAATAACTCATCTTTATCAGATTGTGCTAAGGCTAAATCAAACCAGAAGGTTGTTCCTACTCCTAATTCACTAGCCATGCGAATCTCTCCTCCATGTTTTTCAATTATACCTCGTACTATAGACAAGCCTAAGCCTGTTCCTTGCTCAGTATGTACCGAGTTTTCCACCCTGTAAAAACGGTCAAATATCTTTTCTTGATCAGCTTGAGATATTCCTGAGCCTGTGTCGGCGATCTCAATTCTTACTTTTGGTAATGGAGAAACTAATTCACATTGAGGAGCTTCATCATTTTTTGTGTTAGGAGGGAGGGCAGGACATGAATCTGGCCAAGTATAAGCTCTTATCGTAAGATTGCTATTTTTCGGACTAAATTTCAGTCCATTACCCAATAAATTATCAAAAACTTGCAAAAGTAAATCAAAATTTCCCAGAATTGAAGGGATAGTTTCTTCAATATCATGTGCCAATGTGACATTTTTCTCTATGGCATTTAATCTGTAATTTCTGAGAGTCTGTTCTATTGCTGGTTTAATATCCATTTCCTCAAGTTGAATTATTTTCCCTGACTCTAGTCTTGATAGATCTAATACATCATTAACAAGTCGTGTTAGCCTATCAGTCTCTGAATTTGCAATACCTAAGAATTCGAGTTGTTCTTCATTAGAGAGCTGATCTTTTAAATCATGTAATGTCTCTACGTAACTCTTAATATTAAAAAGTGGAGTTCTTAATTCATGCGAAACGTTACTAATAAATCTGTTTTGTGCTGCATTGAGTTCTACCTCTCTTGTTAGATCTTGAATTGTGACGGCAATACCTTTTAATTCAACTTTATTTGTATCCAATACTGATTGCAAGACAATTCTTAAGGTTCTAGCTGGTTCACCTAAGCTAAACCTCAAGTCGTCTTTTTCCTTTTCTCTGTTTAATAGTGCCTCTATGTTTATATGTAAGTCATTAGAAAGAATTTCAGGAATCTCATTTAAAAAATATTTTCCCTCTAGGAATCTACCCTCCCAACGAAATAATCTTTTCGCTGTTGGATTAGTTAGTACAATCCTGCCTTGGGAATCCAATAATATTGCTCCATCAGCCATAGTTGCTATAAGAGATTGCTGTTTTATTTGAGCAGCTTTAAGTTCTTCAATATTTGCCTCATCGTAATTTTCTAATTGAGTAGCCATTCGGTTAAATCCATTTAAAAGTTCTCCTAAGTCCCCTTTCATAGGTAGAGAAATTCTTGATTTAAAGTTTCCTTTTGAAATTTCTCTGACACCTCTTACTAATTCCCTTACAGGTCTTGTGATTGTTAAAGCATTGAATACAGCTCCAAGTATCACTAAAACCCAAATTGATATGAATACTGCTATGGTGAGTTCTCTTGTAAGTGCAGCGCTTGCTAAAGCTTTTTTATTGGGTGTAACTCCTAAAGCTAAAGTTCCAAGATATTTCCCTTTCCACAACATTGGAACAAATACATCTGTAACTTGACCTTGTGGTGTAACATGTTGCCTAACTAAAGGGAATTGCGGTCTTTTCTTTAACTCTGCTGGTAACTTTAATCTTCGAGTAAGCTGAAATTCACTATCTGAACTTGTTGGAGTGGCACTAATTGGTATGCCTAGTTGAACAATATCTTCGGCATCAGTAAAGAATATATAACGTAGATTTCGGCTTGATCTCCAAAATTTTTCAGCTACATTCGATATTTCTTTTTTCTGGTTATTAGCAACTAATTCTGTGACATTCCCCGATAATAATAATCCTAGATCTCTTGCGTATCTAGTATCGTTCATTCCTGCATCTCTTTGAATACTATTTAGGGCAAAAAATGTTATTCCTGTCATTAGTAAACTTACAACAAGAGTAGCTATCGCTAATAATTTTGTTCTTAAACTAAACCCACTCCACCAGGCAAAAAGCCTATTAATCCAATAGTTATTATTAATATCTTTGTTATCGGCTATGTGATAACCACTATTTTCTTGATTATTGGTATCTTTCATAAGCCTAATTCTCCTCAGAAAGGTTTTTTCTCACTTGGTGGCCTATGTCATTTCTATAGTAGATGCCATCAAAATGTATTTTTTTTAAATTTTTATATGCCTTTTCAAAAACAATATCGAAATTTTTATCTTGACAGACAATACTTAAGACTCTTCCACCATCAGTTAATAATTCCCCATTTTTACTTAGTGAGGTGCCTGAGTCGAAAACTTGACAATTGCAAGAGTCAATTTCTCCTATTTTTATTGGCAAGCCAGTTCTATATTCGTTAGGGTAACCCTCTGAGGTTGCTATTACACAACCACTGACCTTATTTGAGGTTTTAATTTTTTCATCATTACTTAAATTTCCCATCGAGCATTTTTCTAGAAGAAATACAAAATTTTGATCCATCAAAGGCATTATTGTTTGGCATTCTGGATCTCCAAATCTACAGTTATATTCTATAACTTTGGGCCCAGATTCTGTGATCATTAATCCAAAATAAATTACTCCTCTATAGTCAATATTTTTTTTATTTAATTCTTCTATTGTTGGTTCAATTATCTCTTTAATTATTTTATCAAGGTAAAAATCTGTTAAGAGAGGAGCTGGGGAATATGCTCCCATCCCTCCTGTATTTGGACCTTTGTCTTTCTCATTTAGACGTTTATGATCTTGTGCGGACGGAAGTATTACGTATTTCTTCCCATCGCATAGCGCAAAAACTGAAACTTCCGGACCTTTAATTTTTTCCTCTAAGACTACTAAATTATTGGTGTTACCAAATTTACCGTTGAAGATTGATTCTGCTGCTTCAAGACACTCTTTTGTTGATTCGGGAATAAAAACACCCTTTCCTGAAGCTAATCCATCCACTTTCACTACAAGTGGTATAGAGGATGAATAGATAATTTTTTTTGCTTCCTCAAAAGAATTTACTTTCCAAAATTTTGCAGTCGGAATATTTGCGTCTTGCATAAACTCCTTGGCCCAAGATTTGCTATATTCCAATTTTGCTCCATCTCTGCCAGGGCCAAATACTTTAAAGTCTTTTTCGCGGAGATAATCGGCTAGTCCGTTTGCAAGAGGGATTTCTGGTCCAATTACAATCAAATCTATTTTCAAAAAATAAAGCTTTTCAACTAATTCATTTTGTTTATTAATATCAATTTTTAATCTTTCACATTTATCAATTCTTTCTGATCCAGCATTTCCTGGGATTAAATAAACTTTTTTGACTAAATCATTTTTTTGAATAGCCCAAGCCAAAGAGTTTTCTCTTCCTCCATTTCCAATTATTAAAACATTTTCAAGTCTATTTAAACTCTTAGAACTTGTTGAATTAATACTCATAAGTTTGTATTTTGAAGGTTATGAGGTTTCGATGAATAATCAGTTAAAATGTAATAAACTAATCTGAAAAATTGATCTCTAATAAATATGTTAATTACAAATTTAAATTTTAGTAATAAAATGAGGCCCTAAATTTATGAATAATAAATATGAACTTATTTATGAAGGCAAAGCAAAAAAAGTTTTTACTCATGATGATTCAGATAAAGTAATAATTGAATTTAAGGACGATGCTACAGCATTTAATGCATTGAAAAAAGCTAAATTTGAAGGTAAAGGAAGGCTTAATTGTCAAATAAGTGCAAGAATTTTTGAACTTCTAATCAAGAAAAATATCCCTACTCATTTTATTAAACTTAAAAATGAAAATACAATGATTGCACAAAAAATAAAAGTAATTCCCTTAGAAATTGTTCTGAGAAATACAGCTTATGGATCTTTATGTAAACAAACAAATATTAAACCAGGCACTGTACTAGAAAAGCCATTAATTGATATCTACCTTAAAAATGATGCACTTAATGATCCGCTAATCACAAAAGACAGGATTCAATTAATGAACATATTAAGCGCTAAAGATTTAGATTACGTAATAAATTTAACCTTAAAAATTAATAAAATCCTCAAGAGTTTTTTTAGAAACATTCAGCTAAATCTCGTAGATTTCAAGTTGGAATTTGGTTATGATTTAAAGAACAATATACTTCTTGGGGATGAAATAAGTCCCGATAATTGTAGATTGTGGGATCTCGATCAAAAAAATGATATGATTGTAAGCCTAGACAAAGATAGATTTAGAAATGACTTAGGCGGTTTTATTGAAGCTTATAGTGAAATTAACCGAAGAATAAACAATTTCATTTAACTCAATTTAAAGAATAATGCTTCTTTCGCCATATTAAAAAAAGACTATGCAAAAACATTTTTTAAAATTCAGAAAGGTTTTTACAAATATTGCTTGCCCACCTTTGATTTTGATAGCTAATAATTCAGAATTGGCAGCTAAGTTTTTGCCAAATGACTTTAATCAATCAATATCAAATCTCGAGAAAATTAACAAAAACTTTGATTTGTTTCAAGGACTTAAAACTAAAAAAGAGAAAAATCTCATTATTGCAGAGAATAAAAAAAATATTAATCAGGAGAGTGTCCTCATTTCAGAAATAATTATCGAAGGTTGGGAAAATCATCCCGAGGGCAGAAAACTAGAATTGGCTGCATATGATTCTATGAGTATAAAGCCAGGAAGTATTGTTAATAATCAAATTTTAAATCAAGATCTTAATTCAATATACGCTAGTGGTTGGTTTTCAGACGTTAAAATAAAGTCCCAAGATGGTCCATTAGGAGTGAGGTTAATTGTAAGTGTAGTACCAAATCCAATTTTGAAGAAAGTTGAAATTAAACCTGTAAACTCTTTAATCTCTGATAAGTATTTAGATAGTATTTTTAATAATTACTACGGAACCACTCTTAATCTAAAAGAACTTCAAAGCAAGATAGAAATAATAAAAAAACGTTATGAAAATGAGGGCTACTCTTTAGTTAGAATTTTTGGCCCAGATAGAATCTCACAAAATGGAATAGTAACATTAAAATTGTCTGAAGGAATTATATCTGATATCAAATTAAGATTTCCAGGATCTGATGGTGAATCTGTCATCGATGGCAAACCTAGAAAAGGGAAAACAAAAGACTGGGTCATAAAAAGAGAATTGAAATCACAACCAGGAACCATTTTTAATAGAAAAACTTTAGAGGCTGATATACGTCGACTTTATGCAACATCATTATTTGATGATGTCAAAGTATCTCTTGGTCCTGATAATTTAAATCCTGGCCAAGTCGTTATCTTTTTAGACTTGAGCGAGCAAAGAACAGGATCATTGACTGGTGGTCTTGGTTACAGTAATGGTTCAGGTATTTTTGCCACAGTTGGCTTGCAGGAAACAAATACTTTAGGTAGAGCCTGGTCTACTAATTTAAATCTAAATTTTGGAGAATATTCAACGACTTACAATTTTTCTATATCTGACCCATGGATTAAAGGAGATAAACATAAAACTTCTTTTAGAACAAATATTTTTCTGAGTAGGGATTATCCACAAGAATTTATTGGTGAAAACAATAAAATATACGCTGTTGATGATACTAATACTACAAACAATGATACTTTTTCAACAATAGTTTTAGAGAAAACAGGAGGTGGATTTTCTTTCTCAAGGCCTCTTAATGGTGGGGACCCATTTAAAGTTTCTAAATGGAAAGTTCTTGCAGGGATGAATTTTAAGAAAGTAAAGATGATTGATGGTAGTGGGAATATAAGACCATATGGAGATATGACACCAACTACAGGCAACATAAACGATATTATTTGTATTGGGTTTACTTCCAATGATGGACTATGTCCTGAGGAAAATACATTGGTAAGTGTAATCGCTAGTACAACTAGAAATAATTTGAATGATTTTGCAAACCCAACTTCAGGAAATAAATTTAGTTTTGGGACTGAGCAGTTTGTTTCTGTGGGGGAAAACTCTCCAACTTTTAATAGAACGAGAGCCAAATATTCATTTTTCATACCAACAAAATTGATAAATTTAACCAAAGCATGTAAGTCTAGTAATTCTTCAAGCAAGGATTGTCCTCAAGCAATAGGTTTTCAATTAACAGCAGGAACTATAATTGGAGAATTACCTCCTTATGAAGCATTCTGTCTTGGCGGAACTTCATCTGTAAGAGGTTGGGGATCTTGTGATTTAGCTGTTAGTAAAAGTTTTGTTGAGGGCTCAATAGAATATAGATTCCCTGTTTGGAGAATGATTTCAGGAGCCTTATTCGTAGATGCTGGAAGTGACTTGGGCTCTCAAGAGGATGTCCCTGGAAGGCCTGGTAAATTATTGCAGAAATCAGGTTCTGGTTATTCGATTGGAGGTGGAGTTGGAGTGAAAACGCCAATTGGTCCCTTAAGATTAGATGTTGCAAGTAAGGAATTAAGTGGAGATTGGCGATATACACTTGGAGTTGGATGGAAGTTTTAAGTGTTTTCTTGGCCAACTAATTATGATTCTTGCTATACATTATCTGGGGTTGTCTCCAGAGAAGGTATAGGACTTCATAGTGGAGAAAAAACAAGAGTTAAAATTTCTTCCTATGAAAAAGAGGGATATTATATTTCTTTCAGGGATCAACCCAACGAGATTTTCAAACTAACTCAAGATTTAATTGGAAGTACGATGCTTTGTACGGCAATTAAATTAGGTGGAAGAAATCTATATACAATTGAACATTTATTGTCTTCACTCTCGGGTTGCGGCTTAAGTTATATACATATTGAAGTTGATGGAAAGGAAATCCCACTTTTAGATGGCTCAGCAATTCAGTGGGTAAAAGCTTTTGAAGAGGTGGGTATTAAAAAAGCACCTAAACCAAATAATTTCTTTAGGGAGATTAATAAATCAATAATTTTAAATAAAGATGATTCAATAATAGCTGCTACCCCATGTCAAAAAACTACAATCATATCGACCATAAGCTTCCCTTACAGAGCAATTGGTAATCAAACTTTTGTAATTGACTTAAATCCAAAAAGTTTCGTTGAAATGGTTGCTCCAGCAAGAACATTTGGTTTTAAGGATCAATTTCAGGAGTTAAGTGAACTCGGATTAATAAAAGGTGGAAGTTTAGAAAATGCACTTGTTTGTGATGGAGATGGATGGGTTAATCCCCCATTAAGATTTGATAATGAACCAATAAGACATAAAATTTTAGATCTCATTGGGGACTTGGCTTTGGTAGGGTTACCTAAGGCCCAAATTTTGGTTTACAAAGGATCACATTCTTTAAATGCTTTATTGGCCTCATCACTAAAAAATTAACTTTTAATTTAATTGTTTTGGAAAAGAAATCATCTATTGAAAAAAATCAACTCTCTTCTGAGAATATTTTAGGGCTTTTACCCCATAGATATCCTTTTGCTCTTGTGGATAAAGTAATAGAGCATATTCCTGGAGAGCGGGCTGTTGCAGTAAAGAATGTAACTATAAATGAGCCTCAATTTCAAGGACATTTCCCCGAAAGGCCCTTAATGCCAGGAGTACTTATAGTTGAATCAATGGCTCAAGTTGGGGGAATAATAGTTACGCAAATGCCTGATCTTCCTAAAGGACTTTTTGTTTTTGCTGGAATAAATAATGTTAAATTCAGAAAACCTGTTGTGCCTGGAGATCAACTGCTAATTTCTTGCGAGTTATTGAGTATTAAAAGAAAAAGATTTGGCAAAGTGAAAGGAGAGGCTCATGTTGATGGAAAGTTGGTTTGTTCTGGAGATTTAATGTTTTCATTAGTGGATTAGAGATATGGAAAATACTCAATTTAATTCAAGTTTTAGTGGTGTAAAAGTGCACCCAAATGCTTTTGTTGATCCAAGTGCTAAATTGCACGAAGGTGTGATTGTTTCTCAAGGAGCTACTATCGGTCCGAATGTGACTATCGGGAAGGGAACCGAGGTAGGCTCAAATGCAGTTATTACTGGGAGAACTCAGATTGGATGTAATAATAAAGTTTTTCCTAATGTATTTATTGGACTTGATCCCCAAGATCTTAAATATAAAGGTGCAGATTCTGAAGTTATTATTGGGGATAACAATACTTTCAGAGAATGTGTAACTATCAATAAGGCAACTGATGAAGGGGAAAAAACTATTATTGGGAGCAATAATTTGTTAATGGCTTACAGTCACATAGGCCATAATTGCGAGCTTGGCAATGGAATTGTTTTGTCAAATAGTGTCCAAGTCGCTGGGCATGTAAAGGTAGAAGATAAAGCTATTATTGGTGGGTGCTTAGGTATACATCAATTTGTCCATATAGGATATTTAGCGATGATCGGAGGAATGACTAGAGTAGATAGGGACGTACCTCCTTTCTGTTTGGCCGAAGGTCATCCAGGTAGATTAAGAGGTTTGAATAGAATTGGAATCAAAAGAAGTGGTTTGATGGAAAACAAAAATTTTAACTTGAAATTACTTCAAAGTACTTGGAATCTTCTTTTTAAATCTGATGATCCAATTTCTAATTCTTTAGAAAATATAATGAAAGGAGAATTAGATCTTTCATCTTCAAAATTATGTATTTTTTTAAAAGAATCAATATCTAAGAATAGGCGCGGTCCAATGCCTTTAGTGAATTTATGAATAAAAAGATTTTTATAAGTACTGGAGAAGTTTCTGGAGATTTGCACGGAAGTTTGTTATCAAAAGCTTTATTTGATGAAGCCAGAAAAAAATCTATAGATTTAGAAATTTGTGGATTAGGTGGTGAAAGAATGAAGAAGGAAGGTGTAAAAATTCTTCAAGATACTACTTCAATTAGTGCAATAGGAATTTGGGAGGCTTTACCTCTTATTCTCCCAACATTAAGAATTCAAAAAAAATTTTATAAATTACTAAAGAAATATCCTCCAGATTGCTTGATTTTGATCGACTACATGGGACCTAATATTAAAATTGGGACTAAATTAAAAAGATCAAGAAGTGATATTCCAATATACTATTATATTGCTCCTCAAGAATGGGCATGGAGAGTTGGCAATAATAGCACCACAAATTTAATTAAATTTTCAGATAAAATTTTTGCAATTTTTAAACAGGAGGCAAAGTTTTATAGAAGAAGAGGCGGAAATGTTTTTTGGGTGGGTCACCCAATGATTGATTTAGCAAGAAGGTTGCCTTCCAAGAAAGACTCTAGAACAATTCTCAAACTTCGAGGAAACCAGAATATCTTACTTTTAATGCCAGCATCAAGATCTCAAGAGTTAAAATACATCTTGCCCACTTTCTTGAAAACTGCAAAAAAATTGCAACTAAAATACCCAAGTCTTGTCGTTTATATTCCATCCTGTAGGAGGGTTTTTGATGAACAATTTAGAAAGGGTTTAGAAAAATATGAAATTAAAGGCAAAGTTATTTCTCAGCAGGATGATTCTGAATTGAAGCCTTATATTTATTCATTAACAAAACTAGCTTTATGTAAATCAGGCACAGTGAATATGGAATTGGCTTTATATGGCATACCACAGATTGTTGGATATAAGGTTAGTAGAGTTACTGCCTTTATCGCAAGAAAAATTCTTAATTTCAAGGTGAGATTTATTTCACCTGTGAATCTTCTATTAAAGAAATTAGTAATACCTGAGTTCGTCCAGAAAAATTTTAATGAAAAGAAAGTTTTTCACCAAGCTTGCAGATATCTAGATCTGACATCAGAAAAAGTAAAAATCAAAAAAGGTTATGCTCTCCTAAAGAAAGAATTAGGAGAAGAGGGTGTAGTCGAAAGAGCTGCTAAAGAGATTATTAATTCTATTATTTGAACTCTATAATAAATGAATGAAATATTTCTTACCTTTAATAATTGCCTTTTCAATTTTCATTAACCCTCTTAATACACTTGCAGAAGAATTGATTCTTGCAGGAGGTTGTTTTTGGTGTTTAGAACATGATTTAGAGTCTTTAAAGGGGATAAATTTTGTGCAAAGTGGCTACTCAGGAGGAAATCTTCAAAATCCTACATACGAAAATCATGATGGGCATCAAGAAGTTGTTTTGGTTAATTATGATCCCAAGTTGGTAACTTTACCCGATATACTTAGGCTCTATTTCAGAAATATTGATCCTCTGGATGGCAAGGGTCAATTTTGTGATCGTGGAGATTCTTATAGGCCAGTGATCTTTTTCAAAGGTGCAACTGAGGAAAGTGATGCTATAAATGCAATTTTTTCCGCTTCTAAAGAATTGCGTGTACCATTAGAAAAAATATCTGTAGAACTAAAATCAAAAGATCAATTTTGGTTGGCTGAAGAATATCATCAGGATTTTGCTGAGAGAAATGAATTAAAATATAAGTTCTATAGATTCTCATGTGGGAGAGATCAGAGGTTGGATAAATTATGGGGTGATAACGCTAGATCAACAAATCTTTGGAATGAATGATTTAAATATAGTTATTTATTTTTAATCCATTGAACAAGAGTTTTAACTCCAAAACCGGTTGCACCTGATGGATTAATTCCTTTATTCTTATCAGTCCAACAAGTCCCAGCAATATCAATATGAGCCCATCTAATTTTTTTATCGAAGAATTCCTCTAAGAACAAAGCAGCAGTTATTGATCCGCCTGCTCTTGGACCTGTATTTTTCATGTCTGCTATATGAGACTTTAACCCTTCTTTATAAGATTTTTGTAAAGGCATTTGCCATAATTCTTCTCCAGACTGGACTGATGCAGCTTTTAGGTCATTTGCCAAATCATCATTATTGCTCCAGAATCCAGCTACATCATTCCCTAATGCAACAACAATAGCTCCTGTTAAAGTTGCAAGATCTATTATTGAATCCGGTTTTAAATTGGATGCGTAAGTTAAAGCATCAGCTAATGTCAGTCTACCCTCTGCATCAGTGTTATTTATTTCAATTGTCTTACCATTAGATGCCTTAACTACATCTCCAGGGTGTACTGCAGATCCATTTATCATGTTTTCGCAAGATGCAACAATAAAATGAATTTCTAATCCTTTTGGTTTGATTGCTCCAATTGCTTTTGCTGCTCCTAAAACTGCAGCGCTTCCGCCCATATCATATTTCATCATTTCAATTTGAGAGGCTCCTACTTTCAGATTGTATCCTCCAGAATCAAAGGTTAAACCCTTACCAACAAGCGCAATCTTTTCTTTTATGGGACCCTCTGATTTTAAAGTAAGATGTATAAATTTAGGATCTAGATCAGACCCTTTTGCTACAGCTAAATATGCACCCATTCCTAAATCTTCACAATCTTTTGCTTCTAGAATTTTTACTTCCAAACCATGATCTTTAGCAATTTGAGAAGCTTGTATAGACATTTCCTGAGGGGTAAGACTATTTGGAGGGGCGGCTACAAGTCTTCTAGCTAGTTCTACACCTTCACATATTTGTGCTGTCTCTTCAAAGCTAATATTCTCAAATTTTTTTAAATTCAAAAACTCTATTTCTTTAAGAACTTTCTTATCATCTTTTTTCTTATTGAATCTATTGTCTTTATAGGCGGATAATCTAGCTGACTCTGCTAATTGATTTATTGTTAATTGTGGATTTATTAATTCCCAAGGTAGTAAGATACTGACTTTTTCATTTTTATCAACAGTTTCCCTAACTAGTTTTCCTATAGAGTTTTCTATATCACTTTTATTTAGGTCTTTTGATTTGCCAAGACCAACTATGATTAAAGTTTCTAATTTTTGATCTAAAAATTCAAAACTTAAAGTTTTCCCTTTTTCTCCTTTGAATTTTTTTTGAGTAACTTTTTTTAGTAATAATTTTGGGTCAATAACAAATTTTATGTTTTCAAGTTGGCTTGCAATTTCTTCCTCTAAAACTCCAAAAATTAATAAAGCACCTTGCCAGTTATCAAGATTGTTTTGGAATGTGGAAAATTGCATTTGTAAAATAGATTTAATTAACTTTTAGTTGTTTGTGAAAGTAGTAGCCCACCTATCTCGAGTTTCTTTATTAAAAGGTGGTAACCATAAATATATCAGTTGCTGTTCTAATTTACGTCTTAATTTTACGTCTTTAGGTACATCTAAGAAGAAACGAATATCTTGGCGACTTGAGAGTTTGTTATGAGCCAGGGCTTCTTTATAGTTCATGAGATAATTTTTGCAGTCATGTTCTCCCTTCCATCTTTTATTAGCTGAATTTGTTTCTCCTATATATAAGATTATTTTAGAACTCTCCATCGAGTCAACTACGAAATACATTGCTGGACCAGTGTGTATATATTGATTGGTTCTCCAGAAGTTCAATGATAATGGCTGCAGGGAAAACGGATCAATTTTTCTTTCTTTTGAAATATTATTTATAGAAAGACTTGTTTGGTGAAAAGTTTTATTGTGAGTATCTTTTGAAATTTTGAATTGGTGATTATATATTTTATTTCTCCATTCAGTTAGGATTTCGCTTTTGATTTTTAGATTTTTTGTGTGTTGAAAAGTTGCTGATGTACTTACATTTGAACCAAATAATTCAATTTGTCTATTTTGGTTTGAAATATTATTCAAGTTGAAGTTTTCCAAAAATCTCGAGACATGTTTTTTAAATTTAATTCTGAATATAAATAAATCATAGAATTATTTATAAACTAAAATTTTATTAATGTTCTAATCAATTCATAAGATTCTTGTTATGTTGTAATTGAGCCTAAATCTTGTGAAGTTAAAATAGAAATGGGATTTTTTGAGTCAGACATAGTACAAGAAGAAGCTAAAAAGCTTTTTACTGATTACCAAGACCTCATGAAGCTTGGATCTGATTACGGAAAATTTGATAGAGAGGGGAAAAAAATGTTTATAAAAAAAATGGAATCTCTTATGGATCGTTATAAAGTTTTTATGAAGAGATTTGAATTGTCCGAAGATTTTCAAGCAAAAATGACAGTGGAGCAATTAAAGACACAGTTAAGTCAGTTTGGGATTACTCCTGATCAGATGTTTGATCAGATGAACAAAACCTTAATAAGAATGAAGGATGAACTTGATAAAACTTCTTAAACTTAACTGTTAAAGCTTTATGTCTGATAAATCAATATTGCCATCATGGCTGTCAAGAGGAATAGACGAGTACTTTCCAATTAAGGGAATAGATAAAACTTTTTCAGAGATAATTAATAATGCGAAAAAGAATAATAAAAAATTAAGGGTTAAACTAGGTATCGATCCAACTGGAACCGATATTCACCTTGGGCACAGCATTTTATTTAAAAAACTTAGGGCATTCCAAGATAATGGACATATTGCAGTTTTAATTATTGGTGATTTTACTGCTCAAATAGGTGACCCAACTGGAAAAAATAAAACAAGAGTGCAGTTATCCGAAAAACAAGTTAAAGATAATGCAAAAACATATCTAACCCAACTAGGAATGGGCAAGCCAGCTAATGAATCTATTTTAGATTTTGATTCAAAAGATAAAATAGAAATTAGATACAATAGTAAATGGTTAAAAGGATTAAATCTGAATTCGATAATTGAATTAATGGGGAGTGCAACAGTTAGTCAAATGTTAGCTAAAGAGGAATTTAATAAAAGATATACTTCACAAGTTCCAATTTCTTTGCATGAATTTTTATATCCGCTATTACAAGGTTATGATTCGGTTGTTGTTCAATCAGATATTGAGCTGGGAGGTACAGATCAGAAATTTAATATTGCAATAGGAAGGGATCTTCAAAGGCATTTTAAACAAGAGCCTCAATTTGGTGTTCTGTTACCAATTTTGACAGGTTTAGATGGAATTAAGAAGATGAGTAAATCTGAATTTAATACTGTAGGTTTAACTGAAGATGCTCTTTCAATGTATTCAAAATTAGAAAAAGTACCCGATAACATAATACCTACCTATTTTGAATTACTTACTGAAGTAGATTTAAGTTTTCTTGAAAACTCAAATCCTCGTGAATTACAAAGAAGAATGGCTTTAGAAGTTACTACCTTATTCCATGGGCCTGAAGAAGCATTAAAGGCGCAATCAAACTGTGAAAAATTATTCCTTGGACAGAAAGAAAAAGTTGGAGAAATTCCAAATATTTCTTTAAAAGAAGTAATTTTCCCAGTAAAGTTTTTTTACTTGTTGAGTGCTCTAAAACTTTTTAAATCTAGCAGCGAATCCAAAAGATCGATTAAAGGTGGGGGTGTAAAAATTGATAGTCAGAAATTAATAAATCCTGATTTAGTTTTTAATTCAAAAAATGATTTGGAAGGGAAAATTTTGCAAATTGGAAAAAAAATAATTAAGAGGTTTGAAAACTGAAAATTTATGAATAAAAGATTTAATTCAGAAGATAAAATAATATTGGCAATTGATGGATTAGATGTAAGTCAAGCAAAATTACTTTTGAAAAAATGTCCTAATATTAAGTGGGTGAAAGTTGGTTTAGAGCTTTTTGTGAGGGAAGGTCCAAGAGTTATTGAAGTATTAAAAGGTTTAAATAAAAAAATTTTTTTAGACTTAAAATTTCATGATATCCCTAATACCATGCGTTCAGCATGTTTCCAAGTTTCAAAATTAGGGGTTGATATAATTTCAATTCATGCTTCAGCAGGTCTAAAAGCTCTAAGGGATTCGAAGAAAGCATCTTTGGAAGGAGCCTCCTCTGTCAGTGTTAATCCTCCGTTTGTTGTAGGAATAACTGTTTTAACAAGCTTTTCTCTTAAAGATTTTCAAACTGATCTTGATAGAAATAATACAATTGAAGAAAATGTATTGAGACTTGCAAAATTGTCTTTTGATGCCGGATTAGATGGATGTGTTTGTTCCCCTTGGGAGGTAAAAATGTTGAGATCAATTTATAAGGATAATTTTGAACTTATTACACCAGGCATCAGACTTAATATTGACAATAAAAATGATCAAAATAGAATTATGACTCCCTATGAAGCTTTAGATAATGGCGCTTCTAAGTTAGTAATTGGTAGATCAATATCAAAAGCTATAGATCCTAATAAAGCTCTAATAGAAATATTTAAATCTATTGATTCTGATTAATTTTGGATTCTTCTCCATTAAGCAATCTTGTTATGTTTGTTCTATGTTTCCAGATTACTAATAATGCCACAATTAAACTTATAAAAAAATATGAGTGCATAAATTTACCTAGGTAAAAAAACATAAAAATAGGAAGTAAGATTGCCGCTGAAATACTGGATAAAGAAACAAATTTAGTTTTTGTTAGGACTATTAAAAAAATACCAAGAGATGCGAGTCCAACTTTCCAAGAAATAGCTAAAAACATACCTAATCCAGTTGCAACAGCTTTCCCTCCTTTACCTCTAAGCCATATTGGCCAAATATGTCCTGAGATGGCTGATATCCCTGCTATAACTTCTATTAATCCTTGATCTGTGTAATTTTGAGCAATTTTTACTGCAATAAGGCCTTTCCCAACGTCAATGATAAATACAAAAAGTGCTGGCCATTTCCCAACATTTCTTAAGACATTTGTGGCACCTGTAGATCCAGAACCTATAGTTCTTAAATCTATATTTTTGAGATATTTTCCAATTAAAAAACCTGTCGGAAGTGATCCTAAAAGATAGCTTATAAAAATTATTAATATAGTCATAAAGCTTAGTTTAATTCAAGATCATCGTAAATTTCATTATCTGAGCCAGCAAATGCAACCCATAATGGGAATTGAAGTATTGGAATTTCAACAGATGTTTCTGCTGCATCAATGATAATAAATGGCAATTCTTCATTCGCTTCTAATCTATCAGCTCTCTCGATAACACCTTCAGGCCTTTCAAAAAGAACAATACCACTACTAGGTCCAAAGTCATCCCTTGTGAGACCAAGCGAATCTTGAAGAATTCTTCTCCATTCACCTAATCTTTCAGGCTCCGAAGCTAAAATAAGAGTCTGAAACTGATCTCCATATAATTCGCCAAGAATCGATATTAAACCTGCTGATAACAAGGCATTTTTTTGTCGAGATCCTCTACTTTCAAGAGAACCTCTTCCGCCCATGTTAAAGAACCAATCATCCATAATTTCAATATCTGATGAATCAAGACTCCGTCTTAATTTCCAAGGTTCTGCATAAAAGTCAGGTTGTTCTGTAAAACTTGAAAAGCAACTTTTTATAATATCTTCATCTGGCTTAAATGTTTCAGAAAGAGCGGGAACATTAATTATATTATTTGTGCTATTGTTTTGCTTTTTCTCATCAAGGGGAGAAGGCTTTACGATTATTGGTTCAGAAACTAATTCAAGTTTCTCTACATTTTGTGAAAGATTCTGCAAAGCTCCAGTTAAGTACTCTTGAAAGCCTTTAACTCTTTTGGCAATATTATCTGACTGTCCTTTAAAATTTGACTCAATATCTTTTTCTATTTCATGTTTTTTGGTTTCTAATTCTTTTATTTCTTTTACTAAAGAGTCTTTTTTTGAAACGAGATCTCTAAAAATTTCATTAGAAATTTCATCAAAAGATTTAGTTGATTTGTCTTTTTTTGGTGTAATTTCTTTATTTTGCGTTATATTTTTTTTACTAATTTGATTGGTTTTATCATCTGAAATTGACTTATCTATTATTAATTCCTTTTCAGGATTATTGTCGGAAATTTCTTTATTAGTCATTTAAATAATTTTGATGAATAAGCTAAGTCTGAATTTTAAGAATTTTTAATTTCCAGGGAGTCAACTTTTTTTATGAGCTCATCTTTTAATTGCTTTGGATTAAATAAAATTGGTAATAAATGAGGACTCGACTTTTCTCTAAAATAAAAAATACCAGGGATTATAGGGAAAAAGAATTTCCATGATATCCAGTTCTTGAATGGAAAAGTTCTAATCTCTTTACCTAATTGTAAAACGATAAAATCATCATTTGTTATTTTTATTCTTAAGGTGAATGATTGAAGTAATAAAAAAAAGCTAAAAGAAGCAAAAACTATCGTTGGCAAAGAACCGATATTCAAAAACAAAAGCATAAAACTTAAAATTATTAAAATGATTGGCAACTGAAATGATGGAGATATTATTACTGGCTCCTCTTTTTTTGATTTAGTGTTAAACATTGGATCATCCAAATAAAATTTGTGTTAGAAATACATCCATTAAAGATACAGTAACGAGAGTCATTACAACTGCGCCTGTTGTACTTGTTCCAACTTCTTTTGGACCACCTTTAGTTGTGAGTCCATATCCACAAGCAATTATTGAAATAAGTAATCCGAACACTACAGATTTTATTAACATTGAAGTTAAGTCTGTACTGGTTAAACTCACATTACCTGATCTTACAGATGTCCAAAAAACTATTGGAGGAACCTTATAAAAAATTGTGCTCCAAATTTGTCCGCTCCATAAAGCTACAGATAAAAATAAAAGACACTGTATTGGAGACATTATTACCATCGATAGTAACCTTGGGACTACCAAATATTGGACTGGTTCGGTCCTTAACATGGTTATTGCCTCAATTTGTTCTGTGACTTTCATAGTACCCAGTTGAGCAGCATATGCAGTGGCAACCTTTCCAGTCATTAAAGTAGCAGTTAGAAGGGGAGCCATTTCTCTTGCCATGCCTACTGCTAATAAGCCTCCAATTTCACTTGAAACCCCCATACTTGTGAGTTGTGATGCGACTTGAATATTAAAAACTGTCCCTGCGGCAATTCCTGTAATTAATACAATTAATAAACTTCCAGGACCTGACTCCATAAGTTGGTCAAAGAGATCATTTTTGGAAATTTTACCTCTAAAGATAAAATTCATTGCTTGCCCTCCAATGATTAAGCTGCTTAGAAGTCTTTTGAGAAAATTAGGATAATACATAACATTATATTAGTTTGTAATTAATTTTCGATCCCATTTTCTCATGATTAAAAGACCAATTATTACGAGTATTGAGGGTATAAAACCAATACATAATCTAATAGTTAATTGTGCTGAGTAGCATTGTTCAATAATATTTAGACCATCTTTATCAACAAAGCATGATTGATATCCTGATAAATACAATAAAAATCCTAATAATTGAACACTAAAAGCGATGCCAATCTTCTGAATAAGTACCATCCAAGCAGTATATAATCCTGCCGGTTTCTCTGGGTCTTCGTCTATTGCATCAGGAAGTAGTGACCAAGGGATAAGAAAAGCGGTTGAAGCTCCAATTCCAATAAGACAGATTATGAAAATTAAGAGGATGAAGAGAAATATGTTGCTGGCATTTAGAAATAAACTATCTCCAACTCCTGAAATTTTGGATAATGAAGGTAAAAATAAAGTTGCAGTACATGAAATAATCCACATAATCGCTCCATAGTTTAAAGCTGAAATCCTGTTCAATTTATTTGATACTCTTGTCCATATTTGTAAACCCACTAAAGCGCTAATTTGGAAAGGTATCGGGATCCACTTAGCTATATATGTTGGTACATTCAATACATCCTCTACATAAATTAACGCTACTGTTTGCATCAATTGTAGTGCGCACCAGAGAAGAATATAAAGCGTAATAACTTTTAGAAATTTTTTATTTCTGAAGATCCTTTTGAATTGAAGTGTTATAGCTTCAGCTTTTCCAGAAGGCCTTCTTGCTATTTTTGCAAATGGAGCCAATCCCCAACAAGAAATTAATGTCGCAGCAACTGCAATACATCCGCTTATTTTACCCATTAAAAAATAGTCATTATTTGCGGATCCTTCAGAACCCAATACAATTCCAGCAATTATTAAACCAGTTAGTCCTGCAATTATTGAGCCAGTAAATCTAGAAGCGTTTAGTCTTGTTCTTATTTCTGTTTTTTCAGAAATTTCAGTAGATAAAGCTGCAAAAGGAAGATTAATACTTGTATAAGCAGTCATTACGATTATAGAAATTATGGCATAGTAAAAAGTCTTGGTTAGCATGGAACCAGTGGGTGTCCACCATATCGCAGCTAAAGAGAAACCAAGAGGAACAGATGCTACTACCATCCAAGGGATTCTAGGCCCCCATCTTGATTTTGTACGATCACTTAACCATCCAATTAACGGATCATTTACTGCATCCCATATCTTTATTAACATTAATAATGAACCTGCAATTATTACTGGCAAACCAGCAGAAATAAAGAATTTGAACAGAAAAAAACCAAATTGCGTCGCTACTAAACCTGTGCCTGCATCTCCTAGCCCATAAGAGAACATTAATCTTGTTGTTGACTTAGTAATATTTTTTTTCGAGTGTGAATTTTCCAATCTTTTTGATTTGTTGATTGTTTGATAATGTATTATTGCAATGGTAATTCTATTACTTAATGCGGGCGTGGTTTAGTGGTAAAACCTCAGCCTTCCAAGCTGAAGATGCGGGTTCGATTCCCGCCGCCCGCTTTAGAATAAATTATTTTTTGCCCCAAATACTTCTTTTGAAATGATTAATAAAGAGCTTCTACTCTTTATTGAAACAGATTTTTCATTGATAGTTATGGGTTCAAAAATCTCAGACATGCTAGTGTCAATAACTTTTAACCAATTATATTTACATTTTGGCAAGGGGAAATCGATACTTTTTGAATATGCATTTAAACCTATCCAGACCAGCGGATTAGAATTACCTTTGTTAATGCTAAAAGCAACTGTGTGAGACCAACTACTCCAATCGGGATTATCTAACTTTGTTCCATGCCAATGATAAGTTGGAATATTTTCATTGGTTTGATTATTTGGGAAGAATGATGGATTAAAAATGTTTATTAGTTTTTTTCTGATTTTTATTACGTATTTAAAATATTTTAATAATTCCAAATCTTGTTGACCATGTTCCCAATTCATCCAGCCTAATAAATTATTTTGGCACCAAGAATTATTGTTACCGCCTTGCGATCTTCCTATCTCATCACCCATAAGTATCATTGGAACACCTTTAGAGATAAGTAAATTAAGAATAAGATTTTTTTGTTGTCTTTTTCTTAAATCATTAATTAATAAGTTTGTAGTTGGTCCCTCAATACCATGATTCCAAGAATTATTATGGTTATCACCATCTCTGTTTTGCTCTCTGTTGGCAAAATTATGTTTTCTATTGAAAGTTACTAAATCTTTTAGAGTGAATCCATCATGTGAAGTAATAAAGTTTATTGATTTTGGGAAAATAGTATCGTCTTTATAAATCGATGGAGTACCTTTGATTTTATCGCTCATATTCCAAGCTGTATCTTTATCCCCCTTCCAAAATCTTCTCAAATCATCTCTAAAATGACCATTCCAAGTAAAAATATTCTTTGATGGGAAATCACCTAATTTATATAAACCACCACAATCCCATGGCTCACTTATAAACTTTATATCAACAAGTTCTGGTTCACATTCTATATCATCAAAAATTGGAGGATTATCGAGTGGCGAGAGATTTTCTCCTCTTGATAAGGCAATACCTAAATCAAATCTAAAACCATCTACTCCAAATTCACTCGCCCAACACTTTAATGATTCAATTATTAGTTTTCTAACCAATCCTCTGTTTGCTGCAATAGTATTCCCACAACCAGATACATCCTGATAATTTTTATCTTTCCCAATAAAGTAATAAAGGTTTTCATCTATACCTTTCCAACTTATCGCAGGTCCTTTGTCATCGCCTTCAGAAGTGTGATTGTATACGACATCTAAAATAACTTCAATGTCTGCCTTATGACACTCCTCTACTAATTTTCTAAATTCCTCCCTATTCTTTTCAGGTGATTCATTCGAAAGGTATTCATAATGGGGCGTAAACCAATTAATTGGACTATAACCCCAAAAATTTTTTAAACCATTTGGTGCATCAGTTGGATCAAAACAAAAAATTGGCAGTAATTCGATTGAGGTGATTCCCAGTTCTTTGAGATATGGAATTTTTTTTAAAAATTTCTTGAAACAACTTTCAGTTTTATCATTTGGTTCAGTGAAGGATTTGATATGGAGTTCGTAAATAATTGTTTCTTCCCAAGAATGATTCGGTCTTGGAAAATCCTTAAAATTAAATAATTTTCTATCGCAAACAACGCTTTTAAGACAACTATCAGTATTTTCTTGCGTTTTTAATGCATTTTCTCTTTTATATCTTCCCCACCCAGTTATACCCCTTGAACATGGATCGAGTAATACTTTTTTTTCATAGTTACTGTTGATCGTATTATTTTTTTGTTTTACTCTAAAGGCATAAATACAACCTTGATCTAGATTTTTTATTTCTGCATACCAGTAGGGACCAGTATTATGATTCTTCTGATCTAGTTTAAATATACTTTTTGGTGTAATAGAGTCCTCTTTTTCAAACAATAGGATTTCTACATATTCTGCATTTGTGGCAATTAGTGAAAAATTAACCCCTTTTGAAGTTAAAGAGCTTCCGAGAGGGAATGGTTTACCTTTATTGATATGAGTCACTTTATCCTTATCATTGATTAGTTAAATATAGAGATAAATCATTTGAATTACTGATATTTGAATAATAGATGCAAAATCAAAAAAAAAACTTAAATTTAAGGTTTAACTAATCAACTTGATAGGGACTTTTAGAGTATTAATTTTCTAAATAATTACAAATCATCCATCCTTTTGCTCAGTCCATAAAACGATTTAGAGAGAAAGTTTAATATTGATTTAACTAGATTTTTCTTGATTTCAAAATACAAATTATGCTGTTTCATGTGATGAGAAGGAAATATATCTGAAAATTAATAAAACATAATATAAAGAGCAAATTCTTAATTTAATTGCCCTTTGAAATTATTCCCTTTGATGAATGAAGTTAGGTTACTTAAGGATAAGTCCAGTGCTGCCAATGGGTTTAGGTGTTTGCTGGTTAAAGAAGTTTTTTTAAAAATAAGAAAAATTTGCGGCAAAAAAATAAATAATTGCGATAAAAATGTCCCTAAAATTTGTATAAAGCTTTGCGCCGCCGGCATTTTCGGTTGCCGTATTCGTATTTGCTCCATATGATGTGCAAGTTCGAGGTTTTTTTGACTTGATTAAAACTCATGTCTTTTGAATCTCTGCTTTACAAACAATTCAATGAACAAAGCTGATTTAGTAAATCTTGTTGCTGCTCGTACAGAGCTCACAAAAACGGATGTTTCTTTAGTTGTTGATGCAGCTATTGAAACTATTGTTGATTCAGTAGTGGAAGGCAAAAAAGTCTCCATACTAGGATTTGGTTCTTTCGAGCCAAGAGATCGTTCTGCAAGACAGGGATTAAACCCTAAGACAGGCGAAAAAATAGCAATTCCTGCTAAAAGAGTTCCAACATTCTCAGCAGGTAAACTTTTTAAGGATAGAGTTCAAGGTTAATCTTTTTAGTCTATTTCTTCCTTAAATGCAAAGGTGCTCTTTTAGGGCATCTTTTTTTTTAAAATCTCAATAGAATTATATTAGTTGAATTTTCAAAACTCTTAACCAAGTATCCCAAATTTTGAAGTCTTTATATGTGATGAAATGTTTAACTATTCTTTCCCTAAATTTTTTGTTCTTATCTGGTTTTGTTATGGCAGAAACAATTCCAACAAAGTCCAAGATTTTTAAGGAAGCAAGTTATTGTATTAGAGATTATCAAGCCCAAGTTTGTAAAGAGTTAATATTTGAAATAGAAAAACTGCAATTACTTGTATTTGACCAAAATAGATTCAAATGTCAATCAAGTTTATTGGGGATGCAGTCAGCAATTATAGAAGCTTATTTTTTAAAAAATTTCTCAAATGAAAGAATTTCATTTACGATCCCATATGTGATTAAAAATTGTTAATTATTAAAAAATTTTATTTTTTTGGAATATTATAAATTTGGATTTTAAGTATTAATGGTAAAAGGTTTCTCTGATAATGAAGTAAAAAATGATGCTGAAATAAAAGAATCAAAAAAAGAAAAAAAAGGCTTAGCAGCTTTTCTTAAAGGCAAGAAATTTACTTATACTTTGCCAGGTAAAAAACAAATAAATATTTTTGGATCAATAGTATTAGGCTTAAATTTGATTTTAATATTGCTAGTCATCCTTTACTTAAAGAATCAAGAATTTCATGACTTTGTTTTTAATGTTGGTCGTTAAATATTTTTAGATCGAAAAAATTTTTTAAATGATATATTAAAATTTTAGAATATCTTATGAAGGTAGTAAATTTAGTTTTCCAAGTATTTTTTTTGTTAGTAATACTTCTCTTTTTAATATACTTTCTCACAGGTTATGACTCTGCTTTTGAGGCAGACCAAAATTGTCATTCATATCTTTCAAGTTACGATAACATATCTGGAAATTATGGTTGTGATCATGATACTGAGACACATCAGTGGATACTATACGAATCAAATGACAAAAAAGAGCAAGCAAAAATTATTAAGAAATTTAGGTACAAATTTTTATAATTCAAATTTTTTATAAAAAAACTTTGCACTTATTATTGATATTATCGCTGTAATTGTGAAAGTAAGATACTGATATATACTTCCTTCTAAGTAAATTTTATTTTTATACAGAGGATAATCAATGAAAGAGCCTAATGTTCCCCAAATTATTACCCATACAGATATGTATAGGATTGCTTTTATTGGATTAGGTTTTTTTTCTTCCATTTTTAATTAATACCAAAAATTGAAGAAGTCACAGGCCTGCCGCTAAAAACCAACTCGGTTAATATAAGCATTAAGAATCCAATCATAGCTGCTCTACCATTCACAAGCTCGGCGCTGCTATTGAATCCAAAAACATTCTTTACTTCGTCCCCCTGATTGTCTACCCATTTTGAGTATTCATTATCACTTGAAGATGTATTAGTAGATCCATCATTTTGGTTTTCCATTGGAGAGACTTTTTCTTGCATTGATTTTTAGATTTATTCTAATAATTTTTAAATTAATTTATTATTAAATTAAACTCGAGATTATAAAAAAAATTAAGGAAAAAATTATTATCCATAAAAATTGTAATCTCAAAATTAATTGACAAATTAATTTGATTTTTTCTTCAGTGCAATTATCTCCAGTCTTATTAATTAATGGCTTTTCAATAATTTCATTTTTATATTTACTTTTACCTCCCAATTTAATTCCGGAAATATAGGCAAATATAGCTTCTGAAATCCCAGAATTAGGCGAATCATATTTTTTACCATCAAGATAACTTTTTTTTATGATTGATCCATACTCATTAACTTTGGAGCTAACTAAAGGTAACGTGATTAAAACTAATCTTGAAGGAAAAAACGTAAAAATATCTTCGATTTTTGCACTGAAATAACCCAAATATCTAAAATAATCATATTTGTAACCTATCATTGAATCTAAAGTGCTTATGGCTTTATAAGAAAAACCAAGTGACAAAGGTCCTGGTAGAAAAATTGAAAACTTCATAGAAATAATTCCAATAAAAATCCAAAATAATGGCCCAAATATTCCATCAACAGAATTTTCGGTAAGGCTCTCTGTACTTGATCTCAAGAGATGTTTTATAGAAGATGAACTTACATCCCTACTCACTATTCTTTGTACCTTATCTTTGATTATTTTCTTATTTTGGATATTAATTTCCTTGCGTTCTATTAGCTCCGCAATCTCTTTCACACTTGAAATAAGTCCCTTTGTAGCGATACAACTTGAAAGCCCAAAAAAAATTAACAATCCAACAAAAAAATGATTTCTTGATTGCAAATAACTTAGTTCTATCAATTTTCCTAAACCAAAACTCATTCCAATAGTGGATATAGCTACGGAGAAACCACCCCAAAACAATATTTTTTTATTTTCTCCAAAATTATTTATCAGGTAATCAGATATTTTTTTTATGTAAAAGCCAATTACTTGAACAGGGTGTATTAAGAATCTTGGATCACCGATCAATAAATCAAAACCAATCGATCCAAGAAATAGTAAAAATAAATTTATTTCAGCCAACTGAACATCGAGCGCAGACCTTTACCCACTTTCTCAATTTCATGTTTTGAGTTCTCTTCTCTTAATTTTGTCATTAAGGGTTTGTTTTTATCGCATTCTTCAACAAAATTCTTAGCGAAAGTTCCATCTTGAATATCCTTCAGAATTTTCTGCATTTCTTTCTTTGTATCACTATTGATGAGTCTTTTACCACTTACATAATCTCCATATTCTGCAGTATTTGAAATGGAATCTCTCATTTGAGATAGGCCTCCCTTGACCATTAAGTCAACTATAAGTTTAACTTCATGTAAGCATTCGAAGTAAGCAAGTTCGGGCTGATAGCCTGCCTCTACAAGAGTTTCGAAGCCTGATTTGACAAGTTCTGATAATCCTCCGCACAAAACCGCTTGTTCTCCAAATAAATCGGTTTCTGTTTCTTCTTTGAAGTTTGTTTCAAGAATCCCAGCTCTCGTTCCGCCAATCCCTTTAGCGTAAGCCATCGCCAATGATCTTGCATTTCCGGAAGAATCCTGTTCTACTGCAAATAATGCTGGAACTCCTTGTCCATTCTGATATTCCCAACGAACAGTGTGTCCAGGTCCTTTTGGAGCAATCATTACAACATCCACAAAACTAGGAGGTTTGATAAGTCCGAATCTTATATTGAAGCCATGAGCAAAACTTAATATCTTTCCTTCTTTTAAATTTGGTTCTATTTCATTAAGGTAAACATTTTTCTGAAACTCATCTGGGAGGAGAATCATAATCCAGTCTGCTTTTTCGCAAGCTTTAGAAACGTTAAATACTTGTAGACCATCGCTAATAGCTTTGCTTTCAGACTTACTTCCTTTATATAATCCAACAATTACATCCATACCGCTATCTTTAAGGTTTAGGGCATGTGCATGACCTTGTGAACCATATCCAATAATCGCTATTGTTTTATTATTTAAAAGACTTAGATCTGCATCTTTGTCGTAAAAGAGTTGGGTCATTAGTTGTAGCTTCTTTGCATTTGATAATTAATATTTTAGACATTAAAGGTGTAAATAAACCAAAAAATTATTAATTTAAAAATTAAAATTAAAATATTTATTTAGAAAATTTAAGACTGATTTGCTTCGCTTGGATGTGTGATTACTCTATCGATCAATCCATAGTTTTTTGCTTCTTCCGCACTTAGAAAATAATCTCTATCAGTATCCTTTTCAATTTTCTCAAATGATTGGCCTGTCATATCTGCCATAGACATATTTAACATATCTTTAATTCTTAAAATCTCCTTAGCTTCTATTTCAATATCACTTGCTTGACGTTGAGAAGTTCCTCCTAGAGGTTGATGAATCATTATTCTGCTATGAGGCAAAGCAACTCTTTTACCTTTTGTGCCAGCAGCTAATAGGAACGCTCCCATTGAGGCTGCGAGGCCTACGCAGATTGTTACTACATCACTTTTTACGTATTTGATAGTGTCATATATAGCCAAGCCAGCGGTCACTGATCCGCCTGGACTATTTATATATAGATAGATAGGTTTGGAATTATCATCAGAATCTAGATAAAGCATTTGTGCAACAAGGCTATTAGCAATACCATCATTGACTTCCTGACCAAGAAAAAGAATTCTTTCAACACCTAGTCTTGTATATATGTCAACCCACCTTTCGTATTGACTTCCTGGAAGTCTGTAAGGCACGCTTGGAGTTCCTATTGGCATAATTTTAAAGTAATTGTTTGTGAGAGTTAAATTTTATTTGGTAGATCTTTTTGACTTGTGAGTATTCTATCGATAACTCCATAATCTAGAGCTTCTTCGGGATTGAGATAACTCATCCTATCAGAGTCTTTTGAGAGTTCTTCGATAGTCTTTCCAGTATTACGAGATAGAATCTCCAGCATTGATTTTTTATTTTTCAAAACTTCCTCAGCTCTTATTTGGATATCAGTTGCTTGGCCTCTTGCACCACTTATAGGTTGATGTAAAACAATAGAAGCATGTGGAAGGGCCGCCCTTTGTCCCTTAGTGCCAGATGAAAGGATAACTGCAGCAGTCCCCATTGCTTGTCCGATACATATTGTGTGTACTGGAGGCTTGATATAGCTTATTGTGTCGCAGATAGCGAAAGCTTCTGTTTCAAAACCAACGGCGTCACCAGTGTACCAACTTGTTCCTGTTGAATTGATGTAGAAATAGATTGGTTTTTCTGGATCCTCAAACTCTAGATAAAGAAGTTGAGCAATGATTAGCTCAGTAACATCCATTCCTAGTTGTCTTTTCGCATCATCATCTGAAAATAATGGTAAACCAAGATAAACAATTCGCTCTTTAAGTAAAAGAGAGGGAAGATCAGGTGGCGGGGTCCTCATAACGGTGTTTTCGCCATAATAAGGAGCAGATACAGTCATATGTATCACAAAATTAAGATTGAACTGATTCTAGCTAGATTTAGCCCTGTGTCGCTGGTGATTTAAAAGATTTGTTTGACTCAGGATTATTTATTAGTTTTCCAAAGACCATTCTTCCAGTGGGAGTTTGTAATGCTCCTGTTATGACAATATCTAATCTGCTTCCTACAAAATTCTTTGCCTCATCAATAACAACCATTGTTCCGTCATCCAGATATCCAATACCTTGCATTTTTTCTTTGCCTTCTCTGACAATTTTTATATTAAGTGATTCTCCTGGTTGTACTTCTGGCCTTAAAGCAATAACCAAATCACTCAAATTCATAACTTTTAATTCTTTAACTTCAGCAATCTGAGAAAGATTATAATCAGCTGTTATTAAAGTTCCTGTCATATCCTCAGTAATCTTCAAGAGTTTTTCATCTACCCCTTTACCTTCATACTTTGTTGGGTTTATTACAAGTCTTCTTCCATATGACTCTCTTAATTCTTTTAATAACTTAAGACCTCTTCTGCCTTTCGACCTTTTTTCATTACTGCTTGAGTCAGCTAAAGTTTGTAATTCGTCAATTACACTTTGAGCAACAATTAATTGCCCTTCCAATAATCCGCAACTTAATAGGCCATTTATTCTTCCATCAATAATTACACTGGTATCTAGAATTTTTGGACTTGCAGCAGGGAGGATACCTTCATTAACTAGATATGCATCAGTATTATTTGGATTAAATAATCTCAATAATGTCCTTCCATGGGTATCTGCCAACTTATAACCAAGCACACCAAAGAAAATGTTGCTTAATATAGCTGCTAAGGGTTTTGCGAAAAAAACCTCTCTAGGGAAGGGAATTAATAGTATTGGTGCAAGTAGGAGATTCGCAACAAGTAATCCTAATATTAATCCAACGGATCTACTTATTAGTAAGTCCGTAGGCATCGTTCTTATTTGATCAAGAAACGTCTTTCTAAGTTGAAGAAATACAAAACCAGCTGCTAATCCTACAAAAAAACCAATTATTGCTAAAACAATTCTAAAACCTTCAACATTAGATACCTGTTTGAGTATGTCTACTGGCAATAAATCAACACCAAGCCATCCTGAAGCAGCCCCAGACAATACAAATAAAATTAATACTATGATATCTGTCATATCTATAATCTACTAGGATTTATTAATTGAGTAAATAAGGATCTTATTTTTTTAGATCCTAAATACGTTTTTGAAGCTTAAAAATGAATCTATATTATGAATAAGTTTCCAAGAAGTGCTTATGTGCACATTCCTTTTTGCCACAGAAGGTGTTTTTATTGTGATTTTGCAGTTATTCCATTAGGAAACAAAGTTGAAACTTTAAAAGGTTATGGAAGCAAAACTGTTCAAGAATATTTGCAATTTTTATATAAGGAAATATTGTCAATTAAGCATAAATCACCTCTATCGACTATTTATGTAGGAGGTGGCACACCATCAGTTTTAGATCCAACCCAAATCAAAGAAATAATTGATCTTTTTAGGGAAAATTATGGAATTGACTATGGTGCTGAAATCACTATGGAGGTTGATCCAGCAAGTTTTACTCAAGATGATCTTTTTGGATTCATAAATGCTGGGATTAATAGATTTAGTCTAGGAGTACAAAGTTTTAATAATCAGATACTTCAACAGTCGGGAAGGCGTCATTCTAAAGAAGATGCAGAAAAATCTTGTTTATGGTTGAAGAGAGAATTTGATTCTGGGTTAATAAAAAGCTGGAGTTTAGATTTAATTCAGAACTTGCCACTTAGTGGATTTAAAGAATGGCAAGATGACTTAAAAAAAGCAATAACATTTTCACCACCTCATCTATCTATTTACGATTTAAATATTGAAAATGGCACTGTTTTTAAAAAATTAGTTAGTTTAGGACAATTAAAACTCCCAAGTGATGAAGAAGCTTTTAGAAACAGTGAATCAACTAATTTAATTTTAAAAAACTCAGGTTATTCAAGATATGAAATCTCAAACTATTGCCTTCCGGGACATCAATCGAGACATAACAGAGTTTATTGGAGTGGTTTAGGCTGGTGGAGTTTTGGTCAAGGTTCAACTAGTTCGCCTTGGGGGGAAAAGTTAACTAGGCCAAGAGTTAGCAAAGAGTATAAGGAATGGGTAATAAGACAATATGAACTTAATTTAAATTCATCCCTAACTAATAAGGAGTTTGTCTATAAAGAACTTGATGAAAAAATAATGTTGGGTCTGAGACTTAAAGAGGGTATAGATATCTATAAATTTTTTAAAGAACAAAAATGGGAAATCAAAAAATTAGAAAGTAACTTAAAGAAATTACTTAAAGAATGGGAAGTATTTATTGAAAGTGGATTATTAGTTAGAAAGGGCAATAGATTCTATTTAAGTGATCCAAAAGGAATGGAGCTAAGCAATCAAATTCTTATTTCCATGTTTAAGTGGTGGGATGAGATTAATTAAGTCTTTGAGCTGCCACCCATTCTTTTAATTTATCATTGAATAATTTTTTCCCGTTAACAATAGGTTTGCAGAATGGTGGTTGATCATCATTAAGTCCTAACAAATCTGCAGTAACTCTTACTTGCCCATCGCAAAAATTTCCTGCACCTATGCCTATCGTGGGAATTGTTAAGTTATTTTGTATTTCTTTAGCAAGCAACTCAGGAATATGTTCAAGAACTATTGAAAAACATCCTATTTCTTGGAGAATAGAAGCCTCTTTCTTTATTTTTTCTTTGCTTTCTAAACTTTCTCCTTGTTTCTTTAATCCTTGATTTAAAAAGCTTTGTGGTGTAAGACCTATATGACCCATAACAGGGATCCCCATTCTTATTAGCCTTGAAATGACTTTTTGTATTTCTGGTTCAGCTCCCTCAACTTTTATAGCTTTTGCATAAGTACTTTGAATGATTTTCCCTGCATACTCCACAGCTTTATCCTCTCCACATTGGTAAGTCAGAAAAGGCATATCGGAAACGACCAAAGGTTGATCTTCAATTTTCTTTTTAAACCCTCTAGTTACAGCATTAGTGTGATAAATAATGTTTTCAATAGTTAAGGGCAATGTGGATTTGTGCCCTAAACAAACCATTGCTAAGGAATCTCCCACTAAAACTAAATCAACATTAGCTTGTTCTGCAATAGATCCTGATATTGAGTCCCATGCCGTTAAAGCAATAATCTTTTGAGATTTTTCTTTATATTTGACGAGTTCTGAAGGTAACATAAGAGATTTATGTATCTTTTTTAATCAAGAATTGCTATTATAGTCACGACTCGGCCTTTCGCGGTTTTAACGCCTAAACCTGGTCAGGACCGGAAGGTAGCAGCCACAAGGGATGCTTGAGGCAGGCGAGATAACCGAGTCACTTTACTTTACCGATTAATCAATATCTTTTTTATTTTGCCTTAATTTCAAAAACTCAGGTATATTTGCGCCGCTATCCTTGGTTTCAGAAAAATTATATAAAGGAGTATTAGATAATCTATTTTTTAATCTTTGCTGTTTAAGTGGTTGATTTGTTTCGAAACCAGTGGCAATTACAGTTACCTGTATCTCACCTTCCATTGATTCGTCAACAGCTTGACCAACGATTATATTTGCATCCTGATCTACAACATCACTAATTACTTCTCCCACCGAATTTACATCGTCAAGAGTCAAATCTCTTCCCCCAGTAATATTAACTAAACAACCTTTCGCTCCATCAATTCTTCCCGCTTCTAATAATGGACTATTGATAGCAGCTTGAGCAGCCTCTATGGCTCTAGATCGACCAGATCCAATACCCATACCAAGAAGCGCTGTTCCTGCTTCAGTCATTACTGATCTTACATCTGCAAAATCAAGATTAACCTCACCTGGGCGGGTAATTACTTCGCTTATGCCTTTTACTCCCATCCTTAAAACATCATCAGCATTTCTGAACGCTTCTTGAATAGAGGCACCTGCAGAAACTTCCTTTAAACGATCATTTGGTATAACAATTAATGTGTCAACATTTTCTGCTAATCTTGCAATTCCTTCTTCTGCTTGACGCATTCTTCTTTTCCCTTCGAAAGAAAATGGTTTAGTAACTATGCCAATTGTTAATGCACCGCTTTGCTTTGCTACTTCAGCTACAACTGGAGCTGCTCCAGTACCAGTACCACCACCCATTCCAGCGGCTATAAAAACCAAGTCAGACCCTTCTAATGACTGTTGAAGCTCATCTCTTGATTCTTCAGCAGCTTTTTGACCAATGCTTGGATTTCCTCCAGCCCCAAGACCTCTTGTTAAGTTTTGACCTAACTGGACTCTTGTATTAGCAGAGGACTGAAGCAAAGCTTGTGCATCTGTATTAAGGACTCTGAATGAAACTCCTTCAAGATCACTATTAATCATCCTGTTTACAGCATTGCTTCCTCCGCCTCCTACGCCTATTACTTCAATTTTGGCATTTTGACTTGGAAGAATTTCTTTTGATTGATCAAAGTTAGGATTGTTTCCGAAGCTCATCTTTGAATAAATTCTAATACTGGTAATGGGTGCATTATGAACTCACTAAAGCTCATATGTAGGATTTTCTTGAATAAAATCCTTAAATATTAACTAATTAAAAATTCGAGTTAATAATAAAAACCCTTATCAATACTTTAATAATTAAAAAAACTTTTATAAAACTTGTTTCGAATTATTAGGGTTTGAACACTTTTATTTTTGGTTTGTTTGGATCAGTAAGGTCAATATTATCTATTTTTTTAGAGAAATTATTTTCCTCTAGTTCGATTTTTAGATTATTGATTATTTGTAATTGATAATCGATTAATTTTCGATTAAATCCAAGGAATATTGTTTTTAAATCTTTTTCCTCAATAGTTAAAAATCCATTTGAAGAAAAGGTAATTTTAACTACTTCAAATTCATAATTATCTTGAGCAATTAAGATTTTAGATAATACATCTCTAAATTTTTCCTTCCATCCAAAAACTTGTATGCTTAATTTAGGCAAATTTTTTTTTTCTACGTTCTCTTTCTTAATAAAAATCCCATCTTTATCGATAAAACCTAATATCTTTTTACCATCTAATATTTTTTCACCGTAAGCTATTGGCGTTCTTGTATCTAAATAAATCTTTAAACCAAAAGGAAATATTTGTCTATTAACTGAAACCTTTTTGAGTGATAAATTTTGTTTTAATTCCATCTCTAAAATCTTTGTTTTAATAGAAATTAACCGACTTGGAAATTTTAAAGAAGAATTATTTATCAAATCATTCTTAGAGAATAATTTACTTCCAGAAATTTTAATATCCTGGACGTTAACCTTTTTTAAAGTGTTTAGGCTTATTAAGCTTGTCGAAATTAGAAACGCGAATAGAAATATGAAACTTCTATTACTAATTTTTCCAGTTTTTTCACAAATCACATCGAGCTTTTTCCATCAATTGGTCCATCCATTCTCTCGCCTTTTCTGCATCTGAAAATGGTACATCCATCTCTTTCCCATTACCTACTAGTCTAAGCCTGCACTTTCCTTGAGATTCATTTGTTAAAGGAGCTTCTCCTGAGGTTAAGGCCATCAATTCTACAAGCTCTAGTTTCTTGATGGTAAAACTATCTTTTTCTTCAAATGTGCCAGCTTCAAATGCGCTCCATCTTAATTCTCCATCTTTTAAAGACGCTGCACATGAACTATCTAACTTACAAAGTTCAGAACCATTTGCCCAGCTCCTAAAAAGATTTTGCCTTCTCCTTTCTAACCAACCTAAAGCAGTTAATAAAATGAAGATTAAAAGTAATGGCAACCAAAGAAGTCCATGCAACATTTTATTTGAATTATAAATCTAGAGATATATCTACTAGTTTAGCCACAAGTTGTTCAATATTTAAACCTGAAGCTCTCCAAAGCATTGGAAACATGCTTTTTTTTGTAAAACCTGGAATTGTATTGATTTCGTTTAATAAAATTTTATTTGAAGATTTCTCTAAAAAGAAATCTACCCTTGCAAAACCAAAAATATTTAATGCTTTACAACTTTGAATAGCGATTTCTTTAATTTGTTTGGTGATTTTAGAATCTAATTCGGCGGGAATTGTTATCTTATTATTTGAGTTGTATTTACAATCGTAATCGTACCAGTCTTTTTCGTACTTTACTTCTCCTATCTCAGAGACTAAGAGTTTTGAATTCCCCATTATTCCGCATTCAATTTCTCTAACGTCTAAACCTTCCTCTACTAAAATTCTTGGATCAGTTTTCCATGCCTTTTCCAAGGCTTGTGATATTTCTGATTCATTTAGGACTTTTGAGATGCCAAGAGATGATCCAGAGTTAGATGGCTTAACAAAAATAGGAAAATTAAATTTTTTTAAAATCTCATCAATTATTTTATTTTTTACTTCTTTATCATCGAGATCTTCATTTTGAAAAACTAGATAATTAACTTGTGGAATTTTTAGATGTGAGAAAATTGTTTTCATCATAATTTTATCCATTCCTAAAGCGGAGCCTAATATTCCACATCCGACTAAAGGTTTCTTGGTGTATTTCAGTAAGCCGTGAATTGAACCGTCTTCCCCATTAAATCCATGGAGAATAGGAAACCAAACGTCAACATTTTGAAATTCAATTCCCTCAAGAAAGTTAATTTTTTCTTGATTAAAAACTTCTTGTTTTTTTGTTTTATTATTTTCAATTTCACCAATTAGGATTTTTTCTGAACTATTACTATCAAGCCAATCTCCATATTTGTTGATGTAAAAGGGTTTTACAGCAAAGCGTTGTTTGTTTATTTCTGAATTTAAAGCTTGAAAAACCGTTTTTGCAGAGGATATTGATACTTCATGTTCATTGGATTTCCCACCAAATATTAACCCAATACATTTTTTCTGTTCCCCAATCATTTAAGGCTATAAGCAAAGTTTGCCTGTTAAAGAAAAAGGTCTTGCTTGATTAATTCTGACATTAATCTCATCTCCCAATGAAAAATTAAAGTTAATATTTTTGGGAATCTCTACGAAAGTTAATCTATTTGTTCTAGTTCTACCCATAATTTGTGAGGAACTTTTTGGATTTAAACCCTCAATTAAAACGCTTTCAATATTGTTGACATATCTTTGATTTCTACTCCTAGCAGTTTTCTCGACCAAATCATTAATTTCCTGCAATCTAGCTTTTTTCACCTCTTCCGAAAGTTGATTCGACCAAACTGCTGCAGGTGTGTTTGGTCTTGGAGAGTATGCTGCTGTATTCACCTGATCGAAGCCAATTTCTGCTATCAGCTTTAATGTATCTTGATATTGTTGTTCAGTTTCTCCTGGGAAAGCCACTATTGCGTCAGCTGTGATTGATGCATATGGCATTAAGGATCTAATATTTTCGATAATATTTTTATACTTTTTGATAGTGTATCCTCTGGACATTTGCTTTAAAATTTCATCATTTCCACTTTGGAAGGGGATATGGAAATGTTCACAGACTTTATCAAGTTCATAACAAGCTTTAATCAACCTTTTTGAAAAATATCTTGGATGACTAGTAGCGAATCTTATTCTGCGAATTCCTTTAACATCATGAATATAATACAAAAGATCAGTTAGAGTATTTTCTTTTCTCCCCTCTTTTGTAGTTCCTGGAAGATCTCTACCATAAGCATCAATGTTCTGACCCAAAAGAGTGATTTCTTTAAAATTATCATCAGCCAATTTTTGGATCTCACTTTTTATCGCATTTGGATATCTCGATTGCTCTTTCCCTCTGACTGAGGGGACTACACAATATGAACATCTTTCATTACATCCATAAATAATATTAACCCAGCCACAAATAGAGCTTTCTCTCCTAGCACTTGTTATATCTTCAGAAATGAAGGTTTCTTCTGTAGCAGCAACTTGATTTCCTAAATCAACTTTCCCCAGAAGATTCTCAAGATTATTTACGTGTTGAGGCCCCATTACTAGGTCAAGTTCTGGGACCCTTCTTAGTAAGGACTCTCCCTCTTGCTGAGCAAGGCAACCTGCAACAATAAGTTTTAAGGTAGGCGTCTTATGCTTTCTTTTTGCTTGTCTTCCTAGAAAGCTATAAACTTTTTGCTCTGCATTATCTCTAATAGTGCATGTATTGTACAAAACCAAATCGGCATTTAATTCATTATCTGCTCTGGTGTATCCCATTTTCTCTAATGTCCCAGCCATTCTCTCAGAATCAGCCTTATTCATTTGGCATCCAAATGTGGTTATCCAATAACTGCTAGTAGTTGAATTCTTTTGAAATTTTTTTTCGTCTGGTTTTGTTTTTGTTAGCACTTTGCTAGGAATTTTTTATGATTCTTTAATTCAAAATTACAAGTTTAATAATTTTGCTGCAATTTTTTGAGGGCGAGCGAGGGGATTCGAACCCCCGAATAGCGGCGCCACAAGCCGCTGCCTTAACCACTTGGCGACGCCCGCCGCACATTACTAAATCTAACAACTCGAGGGTAATTTTTCATAGTTATTTTATCTTTTATCGAAATTTGAATTATTTTCTAATTCAGTAAAGTTTTCTAATGTTTTAAAATAAAAGAAAATTAAAAAAATTTGAGTAATTCTGGCACAGCTGAGGTTCTTATTCCCAGAAGCCTTTGTTTAATAGAAGACTTTGATAACCTCATTATTGATGTAGAGGATTTATGTTCAGTTTCCATAAGTTGGGAAGATGGATTTGTTTCTGAGCTAATGCCTTCAAAAAATAAAGTTACAAAACCAAAAAATATTTTATTTCCAAGATTTGTTGAAACGCATTCACATTTTGATAAATCATTTACATGGGCAGACTTTCCTAATCTGGAATCAAATTATGGAGGAGCATTATCAGTAAATCTTGAAGAACATAAAACAAGAACTACAGATAAGGTTCTAGAAAGAGTTGAGAAATCATTAAAACTTGCCATACAAAATGGATACCGAGCTATTAGAAGTCATATTGATATATACAAAAGTCAATCTATTGATATTTGGAATGAACTTTTTAAATTACAAAAAAAATTTTCATCTGAGTTGACTTTACAATTCGTTGCTTTAGCTCCATTGGAATTTTGGGATACTTCTAATGGAGAAGAGTTGGCAAAAATATTTTCCTCTAATGGAGGCATTTTAGGAGGCGTTATCGTACCCCCTTTCAACAAAAAAAATACAAGCAAATTTCTTGCGAAGATGCTTTTTCTCGCGAGTAAATATAAATTAGAAATTGATTTGCATATTGATGAGTCAATTATTGAGCCAGGAGCAGGAATAAAAGTTTTATTAGAAACAATCGAAAATTTAAAAATTAATAGTATTCCTATTACTTGTAGTCATTTGAGTAGTCTTATTTCTCTAAGCCATAGAGAGATTTTAAATTTAGGAGAAAAAATGGCTGAGAATAATATTAAGGTTATTGCTTTACCCCTGACAAATTTTTGGCTGCTTAATCGAAGTAATAACACTACATCATTAAAAAGACCAGTTGCGCCATTAAAGCAACTACAAAAATCACATGTGGATGTATCTCTGGGTAGTGATAATGTTCAAGACCCTTGGTACCCATTTGGTAATTTTGATCCTTTTTATATGTTGTCTTGCTCGATACCTATGCTTCAACTAAATCCCTGGGAGAGAATGACTCTATCTTCTATTTTTTTAGCTCCAAGCAGATTATTAAATTTAAAATGGGATGGTTTAATTAAAAAAGGTTGCCCTGCTGACTTTGTAATTTTAGATGCGCAAAGATGGGCAGATGTTTTTTCAACTACTTTAAAGAGAAAAGTATATATAAAAGGCGATTTATATTGCTAATCGACTAATTTATATATTAAACACAAGAAATCTTATTAATGACATCAAATAGTCTTAAATTTTTAGACAAATTTAGGGAAGTCAAAAACTTAGAAATTATTGAAAGCCAATCCGAGGTAAAAAGACTTTCAAAAGATTTTTATAACTACTCTCCAATCCTTACTGAAAGATTAGACGAATGTATCGCTGATTTGGTGGTAAGACCTAGTGATTATAACGCGGTGAAGAAAGTAGCAAAAATTTGTTGGGAATTTTCTATCCCTCTTACTTTACGGGGCTCAGGAACAGGCAATTATGGACAAGCTGTTCCATTGTTTAAAGGAGTTGTAATGCAGATGAGTCACTTTAATAAGTTAGAAGAATTTGATCCAGATACAGGTTTTGTGAAAGCACAGTCTGGATGTATTATGGGAGATTTGAATAAACAATTAGAAAAATATGGAAGGGAATTAAGGTTGCTTCCTAGTACTTGGAAAACCGCTACAATTGGAGGCTTTATTGCAGGCGGATCAGGAGGTATTGGGTCAATTAGGTGGGGATTTTTAAGAGATCCAGGCAATCTTATTGGTTTAGAGGCAGTGACTATGAATGAAAAACCTGATTTATTAAAATTTGATGCTGAAGAATCCGAACCTCTTAATCATGCTTATGGGACTAATGGAATAATTACTTCTTTATTACTTGCTACTGATATCAAACGTAAGTGGTATTCAATAGTTATCGACTGCCTTGAATTTGAAAAAACAATAGAAATATTAAAAACTCTTACAAGCGCTGCAATTGATCTGAAACTGGGAGCAATTCTTGAAGATGAAATTGTAGATCAAATGCCAAAATGGTTTAAAAGTAATCTTAGAAGTCACAAGATATTAATTCAATCTACTCTTGGAGGAACAAAAACGATCGAGTCGATTTGTAAAAAATTCAAAGTTGAATTTACCCTACTTGGGGAAGAAGAAAAACTCGTTAATGGAATTTCTGAAGTCGTATGGAATCATACAACTCTTCATATGAGATCTAGGGATAAAAATTGGACTTATTTGCAGATGCTTTTGCCACTTAATAATGAACTAGAATTGATAAATTTTTTGAGAAAAAAATGGGGTAAAAAAGTTCTTTGGCATCTAGAGGCAGTTTCTCAACAAGGGTCACCACGATTAGCCGCTTTGCCTGTATTAAGGTGGAATGGGATAGATGAATTAAATGAAATCATGGAAGATTGTAAGAAACTTGGGGCGTTTATTTTTAATCCCCATGTTTTAACTGTCGAAGGCGGAGGCCTAGGAGTGGTTGACGCAGATCAAGTAAAAGCCAAATTAAAATTTGATCCTAAAGGGCTATTAAATCCAGGAAAATTGGAAGGCTGGGAGGTAAAGGAACAATTTAATATTTAACATTTCTGTTTATTTGTAAATTTAATAAATTCAGCAACTAGAAAAATAGAACCTGTTAGAACAGGATGATTAGGTGGCCATTTTTCAAGAGAAAATAAATACTCAATGGCAAGTTCAAATGTTTTAAATTCAATTGTTTTTTGGTGGTCAATTTCTTTTATATGAGAGAGATCGTTTAATTGCCAACTAGGTTGGTTTGGAACTGGCACAAGTAACAAGTGATCATTTTTCTTTAGAAGTGTTTTTAATATTGCTTTAATATCTTTTTGTCTTTGGACACCTAAAATCCAATAAATTCCTTTATCTTCATTATCCCAATTGCTTCGCTCATTAGAGAGTGCTTTTGCAGCAGGATAATTATGCGCACAATCTACAAGAATATCTTTGTTGAAATAATTTATTATTTCTAGCCTTCCGTTCCAAGAGGTCTTTTTAAGACCTTCATATATGTGTTTTTCTTTAATATTGAATCCCAAATTATTCAGCGCTTCAATTGCTCCAATAGCTACTGAAGCATTTTGCTTTTGGAAAATTCCTTTTAATCCAAGCTGATAGCTTTTTGAAATTGTATCTTTCCAAATAATTTCTGCTCCAACCTCTTTAACTTTTTTGGTTATTAAATTTTTAACTTGACTATTTTGGTCGCATGAGATGACAATTGAGTTTTTTTCAATAACTGCTAATTTTTCTTGGGCAATTTTTTCAATCGTATCTCCAAGAAATTCTTTATGGTCTAAGCCAATATTCCCAATAGCAATTATCGGTCTAGATTTATGGGCAGTTGTTGCATCTAATCTTCCTCCTAAGCCAGCTTCAAGAATGAGCAATTCAACTTTTTTATTTTCAAAAAAATTTAGTGCGCAGCAAATTATTTTTTCAAAAGGAGTTAATTCAAATGTTGAAAACTTTTTTTCTATTAACATATAGATTTTTTCAAAATCAGTTTTGTTAATATTTTTTTTATTAACTCTAATCCTCTCGCATATGTCCAAAAGATGAGGAGATGTCGTTACACCAAAATTAAATTTAGCTTCAAAAAGTATACTTTCTAAATATGCCGCGATTGATCCTTTTCCATTGGTCCCAATAATTTGTATCGCAGGGACATTTTCGCAAGGATTACCAAGTTCTTGAAGTACTTTTTTGATTCTTGATAAACCTAACTTGATATTATCCCTTTCATATTTAGGTGATAATAATTCAAAAATTTTTAAATTTGCATTTTTCAAAATTTAAATAGCTATAACTCTTCAAAAATTGAATTTAGCTTATCCAAAAGTATATTAATTTCTCTTCGAGATATAACTAATGGTGGGACAATCCTTACAACGTTTCCTCCTGCAGGAACTACGAGTAATCCTTTATCAAAAGCTTTTAGTGTAATATTTTTTGCATCAGCATAATCTTCATTGATCACAAGACCTTGTATTAAACCTAAACCTCTTTTCCCGCAAATAATATTTGGAAATTTTTTTGACAACTCTTCAAACCCAGTACTTAATTGTTCTCCTCTTAAATAAACATTATTGACAAGATTTCTTCTATTTATTTCTTCTAAAACAGTTAAGGCAGCTTTACAAGCGAATGGGTTCCCTCCAAAAGTGCTTGCATGATCTCCTGGAGAAAAAATGTTGGCTTTTTCTTTTACTAATAATGCTCCAATTGCATGACCTCCTCCTAATCCTTTAGCAAGAGTGAATCCATCAGGTTCAATTTCTAAATTCTCATAACCCCACATTTTTCCAGTTCGACCTACCCCACTTTGGACCTCATCTAAAATGAGAAGAGAATTATATTTATCACATATATCTCTTAAGCTTTTAAAAAATATTTTACTTCCAGGAATTACGCCACCTTCTCCTTGTATTGGTTCAATTAAAACACCTGAAATTTTTTGATTATTATTTTCACACTCTTCAAATAATTTTTTTACTGAATCAAAATTGTTAAATTTAAAAAATTTGAACCCTTGAATCAATGGTTCGAAGCCTTTTTGATATTTGGGCTGTCCAGTAGCACTCAATGCTGCCAGCGTCCTTCCGTGAAAGCTGGATTCTGCTGCGAGAATAAATGATTCTTTACCCTTATTTATTGTATTACCATATTTTTTAATTAATTTAATTGCTGATTCATTTGCCTCCGCACCACTGTTGCAGAAGAAGACACTTTTGGCACAGCTCATATTCGTTAAAGTTCTGCTTAATTGTTCTTGTTCTTCAATGTTGTAGAGATTAGAAATGTGCTGGATCTTTCTTAGTTGAGTTGATAGCCTTCTTCTTAAAACCCTATCGCTATGTCCAAGACTACAAGTTGCTATACCAGCGACTGCATCAAGATACTTTTTACCTTTTTCGTCCCATAGCCAACAACCTTTTCCTTTTTTGAAAGATATGTCAAATCTACTATAAGTATTCATCAAAGTGGGAGCGGTCGGACTTGAACCGACATACCCGAAGGTGCCGCATTTTGAGTGCGGTGCGTCTACCAATTCCACCACGCTCCCAAGGCTTTTGCAAAAATGAACTTTTTTATTATAACAAAAATCAACTTATTGACTATTGTTTTGGTCAAGTAACAGTGATCAAGATACGTTTGTTAATAGCTAATCTTTTCCTTAAAAACATATAATTATATTTATTGAATTTGCTGATAATAAATAAAATTTAAATGCATATCTTAACATATATGATACAATTATGTAGCAAATATCAAATTAAAGACCTAGTTTGGAGAACAAAGCTTCATATTCAGTAATATTATGTTAGAGTAAAAGAAAAAATTATGACTAAAGTCAAAGTAAAAAAATTATCTTTTAAATTTATACCTTACCTATTTGTCGCCATTACTATTTTGACAGCATTTGGATCAAATAACGGAACCTGGGCATGAATCAATTTAATTTTGAAGGTTTGAATAAAATATGGTCTAACCGTTTTTTAGTATTATTATTATTATTTTTAGGTTGTATTTCACTCATTAATATTGCTTACATTTAGATATTTAATAATTTACATACTTTTTTCAACTTAGGCAGCTTTACATCGAGGAATATCTGCAGGGTCCGAACTAGTCTTAAATTCCTTATTAGTAACAGTTTTTTTGTTAAGATTTCTTGTTATTTTTATCCCCAATATTTTTAGTTTTGTTTCAAAATTTTCATAACCTCTATCTAAATGCTCTAAACCATAAATCCTGCTACTACCTTTTGCTGTTATCCCAGCAATTATTAATGCAGCTGATGACCTTAAATCCGAGGCAATCAAATCCATTCCCTTTATTGTTTTTACACCTTTGATAAAAGCTACGTTTTTGTCTAACTTTATATTTGCTCCCATTTTATTAAGTAAATGAACATGATTCATTCTGTTTTCAAAAATTGTTTCAGTTATTTTTGATTCACCATTAGCTATTGTCATTAGAGCTGTAAATGGTGCCTGTAAATCAGTTGGAAAACCTGGAAAAGGAGCAGTATTTATATTTACTGCCTTAAGCTCTCTAGGATTTATTGTGATTGAATTACCTTTAATGGTAATTTTACTCCCGCTCTTTCGAAGCTTATTAGTGACAGCTTCAAGATGATTAGGAATCACAGGAGATATTGTTATTGAGGAGGATGTTGCCGCAGCAGCTATTAAAAAAGTTCCAGCTTCTATTCGATCTGGGATTACTTTATGAATACAACCACCAAGTTTATTAACACCATCAATTATTATTTTTTCTTTACCAGAGTCATAGATTTTTGCACCCATTTTATTAAGCATTTGGCATAAATCTTGTACCTCAGGTTCTCTTGCAGCATTTTCAATGGTCGTTCTTCCTTCTGCTAATGATGCTGCCATTATTAAAGTTTCAGTTGCACCTACGCTTGGACATTTTAGTTTGATATGAGTACCAATTAATCTACTTTTCTTGCTCTTTATGTTTGCTTTGACAATTCCTTTTTCAATAAGAATTTCCGCTCCTAATGCTTTAAGCCCGTCAATATGCTCATCAATTGGCCTTGAACCAATATTGCACCCACCAGGCATAGGAACTTTAGCCTCTCCAAATTTGCTTAATAGTGGACCGATACAAAAGAAACTAGCCCTTAATCCATTAACAAGCTCATTTGGAAGTTCTTTAATGGAGATGTTTTTTGAATCTATCTCCAAAGTATTGTTTTTTTCTTTTAAATTAACGCCTAAATTCTTGAGAATATTACCCATCTTTTCAATATCAGTAAGATGAGGAACATTCTGAAGAACTATTTTTTCATTAGTTAGTAATGATGCAGCCAGTAAAACTAAGGCCGAATTCTTCGCACCACTTATTTCAACGAACCCATTTAATTTGCCTTGGCCAACAATCTTTAAATTTTGTGATTTAAGATATGACTTCTTTTTGCTTACGCAAATCATTAAGAATTAATTTATTAGATTCATGATGACAAACGAAAATTAGTAAGTCCACCCTATGTAACGTCTTGAATATTAATTAAAAGTGAAAATGTATTTTTTGATTTTTTGGGAAATAAAAATTTAATAAATAATTGATCAAAATATTTATGTAACTAAAATATAGTTGATAATAAATTTTCAAATTACTCATAGAAAATACTTTTTTAAAAATAACTAGTAAAAACAATAATCTAGTTAAAAGATTTAGATCATTTAAGAGCGGTTCTTATAGCAAAGACAAAGATCTTTTTTGTATAGAGGGGACTCATCTTGTTGAGGAATTGTTGAAGTCTGGAAATTCCCCCAGCAAAATTTTAGTTACTGAAAAATGGTTAAAAAAGAACCAAAAACTTAGTTCAAAGTTTGATCAATCATTAATAAATTTGGTATCAGAAGAGGTTTTAGCTTCTGCGATTACAACAGTTAATCCAGATGGCATCGCAGCATTAGTAGAAATTTCATCGATACCTAATTATCAATTCAATTGTCAAGATGATTTTGTTCTAGTACTCGATAGGATTCAAGATCCTGGGAATATGGGTAATCTTTTTAGAACTGCTTTAGCTGCTGGAGTTAATGCAATTTTTTTGGCTGGAGGTGCACACCCATTAAGCCAAAAGGTGTTAAGAGCATCCACTGGTGCAGTCTTTCACCTCCCATTTCAAAGATATGAGGGTACTGAAGAAGAAATAATAAATTCTTTATTAAAATCTTTATCTGAATTATCGAATTTAGGATTTAAGATTTTTTCTACTAGTAGTTATAGTAAAAGTTCAAAAAAAACTTCAAAACCCTACTGGGAAATTGATTGGACTAAATCTACGGTCTTAATCTTGGGTAATGAGGGGCAAGGTATTCATAAAAAAATTCAAGAAGCTTTTAATGAAACAATTACAATTCCGCATAGTGAGCTTGTAGAATCATTGAACGTGGCTTGCGTTGCAGTTCCGTTATTACTAGAACGAAAAAGAGCCGCATACACCTCTAATATGTATATAAAGTGACTGATTCAAGTTTTGATTTTGATTTAATCGTTATAGGAGCAGGATATGGAGGTTTTGATGCCGCCAAACATGCTGCTGGTAAAGGACTGAAAGTTGCAATAGTAGAATCTTCTGATATGGGCGGCACTTGTGTTAACAAGGGTTGTGTGCCTTCAAAAGCTCTTTTGGCTGCGAGCGGAAAAGTCAGAGAAATAGCTGATTATGAACATTTAGCTAAATTTGGTATTCATGCTTCCCCAGTAAGATTTGAGAGGTCAAAAATTGCAGATCATGCAAATAATTTAGTTTTAAATGTTAGAGAAAATTTAACAAAAACTCTCAAAAGGAGTGGAGTTGAAATTATTTTGGGCATTGGCAGAATTGAAGGAAAGCAAAAAGTTGGTGTAAGGGATAAAAACGGTATTGATAAAATTTTCACATGTAAGAATATTGTTATAGCAACTGGTTCTTCTCCTTTTGTTCCCCGTGGAATAACTTTGGATAATAGGACCGTATTTACTAGTGATGACGCGGTCAAACTTGAATGGCTTCCAAGATGGATAGCTATTATTGGAAGCGGATATATAGGATTAGAATTTGCTGATGTTTACACGGCGCTAGGTTGTGAAGTTACCATGATCGAAGCTTTGGAAAGTATTATGCCAACATTTGATCCAGACATTACAAAAATTGCCAAGAAGAATCTTATTCAATCCAGAGATATAGATACAAAATCAAATGTCTTTGCGACAAAAATAACACCTGGCTGTCCTGTAAAAATAGAACTGACAGATGCAAAATCTAAAGAAGTTGTAGAAACTTTAGAAGTTGACGCTGTTCTAGTCGCAACTGGCAGAAGTCCCAATAGTGATAAATTAAATCTTGAGTCGCTTGGGATTGAAACAGTAAAAGGCTTCATTCCTATCGATGATCAAATGAGAGTTAAAAATGGTGATGAAATAATACCTAATATTTGGGCTGTTGGAGATGTGACAGGTAAACTAATGCTTGCTCACACAGCCGCGGCCCAAGGGACTATTGCTGTTGATAATATTTGCGGTGGTAACGTCGAAATTAACTATAAAAGTATCCCCGCGGCAACCTTTACTCACCCTGAGATAAGTTCAGTTGGACTCTCTGAGGCTGAAGCTAAAGAGATATCGGCAAAAGAAAATTTCCCTTTGGGAGTTGTCAAAAGTTTCTTTAAGGCTAATTCAAAAGCATTGGCGGAATTGGAGAGTGATGGATTGCTCAAGTTGATTTTCAATAAGGATAATGGGAAAGTATTAGGTGCTCATATTTTTGGTTTACATGCAGCTGATTTAATTCAAGAAATTTCAAACGCTATTTCAAGGAACCAAGATGTAATTGAATTATCCAAAGAAGTTCATACTCATCCCACTCTTAGTGAAGTAGTTGAGGTAGCTTATAAACAAGCGGCTTCTCAAATAAATAATATTTAAAATTCATGGAGATAAGACGCAGGCCACCAAATCCTACAGTAAGGGTAGAAAATTTAGAATATGCCGTACCTCATAGAGAAGCACAAGCAAAAAATATTCTGGAAGAAATTGTATGGCACAAGGAAATTGAAATTAAGAATTTTAAAAAAATAGTCTCTTTAGAAGATCTCATCAAAAAGATTGAAAACCTTCCCTTCCCCAAAGATTTTTATAAAAATATCTTGGAGTCAAAAATAAAACCAGGAGTAATTGCTGAAATAAAAAAAGCTAGTCCGAGTAAAGGTGTTATTAGAAAAGATTTTAACCCTGAAGACATAGCAATTTGTTATGAAAAATTAGGTGCATCATGTATCTCAGTACTTACCGATAAAAGGTTTTTTCAAGGTAGTTATGAAATACTCGAAACTGTAAGGAAATCAACTAATCTCCCTCTTCTCTGCAAAGATTTTATTATTTCTGCTTATCAGATTTATAAAGCAAGGGTATCTGGTGCTGATGCAATATTATTAATCGCTGCGATTTTAAGTGATGACGATTTAATTTATTTAAAGAAAATAGCTGATAATTTAAAGATGAGTGTTCTTGTTGAAGTCCATGATTCTAATGAATTAGAAAGGATACTAAAGTTAAAATCTTTTAATTTGATTGGAATAAATAATAGAGATTTAAAGACTTTTAAAACGGATTTAAAAACATCAATAGAATTGATGCATACATATGCAGATATATTTTTAAAACAAAATATTATTCCCATAAGTGAATCTGGAATTAATTGTGCCGAAGATTTAGAATCGCTTAGATCTATTGGAATCAAGGGAGTACTAATTGGTGAAACTTTTATGAGAGAAACTGATATTGAACTATCGTTTAAGAAATTATTTAACTCAATTAAATATTGACTTCAAATCGTGCTATAAAATTGAATAGACAGAGTTGTATTGAATATATATGCAGGCTGTAATTTTAACAGGTATAGTTGCAGGATTTGTGCACGTGGTTAGTGGCGCTGATCATCTAATTGCAATGGTACCAGCAGCGATTAATAATCCCCAAAAAGCACTTAAAAATAGTTTTTCGTGGGGCTTGGGACACTCTTCAGGTGTCCTCTTGTTAGCTTTTCTGGCGATTTTTATTAAGGACATTACGCCATTCAATAAATTTTCTAATGTGGCCGAATTCCTAGTTGGAATTTCTCTTCTAATTGTTGGAGTATTTGCTATAAAAAATTCTTTTCAATTAAGTATCCACTCGCATTCCCATAAGCATGAGAATGGAATTGCCCATCGTCACTTTCACTTTCATGTTAAGGAACAAAAAAATAATAATAAGCACTCACATGCTTTGACTGGTTTAGGCTTGCTACACGGTATAGCTGGAGGTTCACATTTTCTTGCAGTTCTTCCTGCTTTAGCACTACCTTTAACAAGCGCTTGCTTATATTTGATTTCATATTTGATTGGTTCACTAATAAGTATGAATCTTTTTACATGTTTAATATCTTTTACCACCTTTAAAGCAAGTCAAAAATTTATTAAAAGATTAATAGCTGTAGCAGGAGGGCTTTCCTTTTCTTTAGGATTATTTTGGATTCAAAGAAGTGCTTCCGTTCTTTTGAATTAAAAAATTCTTTAATTTAGGAATAATTAATTTAGAGGTGACAATCCCAATTATTTTTTCGTTATTGATTAATCCAAATTTTTTACTATCTTCGCTCAATTCAATATTGTCGCCAATAACCTCAACATTATTTTGATTTACTGAATTTATCCTTTTTATTAGGATTTTATTTTTAAGTGGATGATAAAAAATAACTATTTGTCGTTTTTTAAGTATTGATTTATTCTTTTTATATTTTTTAAAAAATACAATATCACCTTCTTTTAGGTAAGGTAACATCGATTCGCCACTAATAATGGCAGTTATTCTTAAACCTAAAAAAAATAAAATAAAATCAAAAAAACTTTTGAAAATAATTCTGATTAACTAGCTTTTACAAAAGCGTCTGATCTTCCCTTTGAAGCCCAGAAAATATTATGTATCTTTTCTACATAACTCATAAGTTCTTCAGCTTGAGCCAAATCAATATTGACTTTGCATGCACTACATAATTTGGCTGCCTTCCAAATGGTTTCATGCAAGTCTGGATATGTTTCTAAGTGTACTGGTTTAAAGTAATCTGTCCACAAAATTAGAAGTTCTTTCTTTGTTTCTTTTGCTTGCTCTTCTTTAACCGCGACAAATCTAGAAAATGTATTACTGTATGCAGCCCACTCTGCTGAATCAGTGCTAGAAGGGGCTTCTAATGCAATAAGTTTTTTTGTCATTGATAAAACTGCTTCAGCTGCAACTCTGGTAGATGCTGGGTCGTACACACCACAAGGACCATCACAGTGAGCATGGACTGTCATTGGGGATTTTTTATCTAGAAAAAAATTAGTGAATTTACTTAACATTTCAAATATTTGATGTTGTATATATATTACTTGGAGATTTACTAAATTGAAAAGTCTTAGATATTTTTCTTACTTTATTTAATTGACTTTTAATAATTCAACCTCAAATATTAAAGTCGCATTAGCAGGTATTACATTTCCTGCTCCTCTTGATCCGTATCCAAGTTCTGGGGGTATTGTTAATTTTCTTTTACCTCCAACTTTCATGCCTGCAACACCTTCGTCCCAACCTTTTATTACTCGTCCAGCACCCAAGGGAAAGCTGAATGGAGCTCTTCCGATACTGGTATCAAATTGTGTCCCGTCTTCTAGAGTTCCTGTGTAATTTACAGTTACTGTTTGCCCAGCACTAGCTTCATCTCCTTCCCCATTTACGATATCTGCAATAATTAAACCACTTTCTGTAGTCCTTGAATTATTGTCTGATGGTGTTTCTTCTGCCATAGCGAAAAGTATAGGATTTGGATCTGATGGGTCTAGTTCAAATAAGTTATTATTTGAGACATTTGATAATTTTGCAACAGGTGTTTTTTGAACTGACTGAGTTTCTGATTCGGCAGCATTAACAACTTGTGGTGAATTAAATTGACTGAAAAGAGTTAATGAAACGCAAAAAACAAAAACTGCAAAACTAATAAAGACTTCTTTCACTTAAATTTTAAAAGTCACTAAAACTAATCTTACAGAATGAAGGTACAATAAATGGGTGATTATAAATTTAATTTCGTAATTTTAGATTGTTAATCCCGACACAGATTAAAAGCTTAAGACAATATTTTTACCCTTGTTTAGGTGGAATTTTAGGAGGAATTTCTGTTTCAACTCACTTTTGGCTGATTTTTATGCCGATATCTTTATTTATTTTATGGAAGGGAAGTGAAAGGAAAATAGCAAATTTTTGGTGGGGTTTTTTCTTCGTTTTGATAAGTCATTCATGGTTATATGATCTTCATCCATTGACATGGCTTGGTTTTTCATGGCTTGCAAGTTTAATAGTCGCCATTTCTATATTATTATTTTGCGCTTTTTTGGGTGGGATATTAGTTTATTTATGGGGATTATTAGTAGAAATTATTCTCTGGAAAGAGGATGTTTTTAAAATGAAAATATTACCTTTAACAGTAAAAGTATTTTTTTTATCTTTGACTTGGGGAATTGGTGAATTGATACTTTCTCAAACACCTTTTTTTTGGATAGGTTTAGGAGAGAGTCTTATACCAGGTGATATTTATCTTGCTGGTTTGGCAAGATGGATTGGCGCAAGTGGTTTATGCGTATTACAAATATTAATTGGATTTTGGATATTTTTTAGTCACGGTAGATGGAAAAGAAAACTTCACTTTAAAAAAATATCTCTTTTAGGACTTTTGGTTATTATTTCCTTACATTTATTTGGAGGTTTAACAACTCCAACAAAAAGAAATTTTGAATATCCAGTAGTTATTTGGCAAACTAATATACCAACAAGAGAAAAATTAAAAATAAATGATGAATTTATTAAAGAAAAGCAATCCATAGCTCAAAAATATGCTTTATCAAACAAAGCAAAACTTCTTGTTGCACCTGAAGGAACTTTATCTAACAACTTTTATTTATCTAAAGGCATAAAGGTTAATACCTTGGCTGGAGGTTTCAGAAATTCTAATAATGAGTTAAGAAGTTCTTTACTCGGATTTCAAATTGGAGATAAATCTTTTACCTCATTTATAGATAAAAATAGACTTGTTCCAATAGGTGAAAAAATACCTAAATTTCTAGATAATTTTTCAACAGGATTATCTGCAGTAGGAGGAATTCATCCAGGCTCTAATTCAAGATTTTTTGATCCTAAATTTACCCCCCCATTAGCAGTAGCGATCTGTTACGAAATTAGTGATGGTCTGAAAATAAGAAATGCTATTAATAGCGGAGCAAAACTAATAATAACTGCAGCAAATTTAGATCCTTATCCAGCTAAGCTTTATAATCAATTTCTATCTTTGGCTAGATTAAGAAGTATTGAAAATAAGAAAAATAATTTACTTGTATCAAATACCGGCCCATCGGGTTTAGTTCAAGAGGATGGAAAAATAATTCAACTTTTAGATTTTAATGTGGAGCAAAAAAGAATAGTGTTCCCTAATTTTTCATCCGAGAAGACCTTCTATACAAAATTTGGAGATAAACCTATTTTGTTATTGTTTATATTTTTTATGGGGTTAAATTTCTTTTGGAAATTAATTAATTAATCCACCACCTAATAAAATTTCTCCCTTATAAAAAACCGCAGCTTGTCCTGGCGTTACCGAACTTTGGCTTTCTTCAAAAATTAATTTAAATGATTTTGTTGGATTATCTAAATTTTTTAAAGGAACTAAAGTTCCTTTTACTGGATTACTTCTATATCTTATTTGTGCTTCTACTTCAATCTCTTGCTTAGGTTCTTCTATTGAAACCCAGTTAACCTTACTAATTATTGCTTCTTTATTAAAGAGATCACTTTTATCTGCTACAAAAACTACGTTCTTTTTCCTGTCTAAACTTTTTACATAAAGTGGTTCCGGCCAAGCAATACCTAAACCTTTTCTTTGTCCTACCGTAAAGTGCTGTATACCAGTATGAGTACCCAGTACTTTGCCATTTATATGAATAATTTCTCCTTCTTTGGGTTCAATGTGTTTATCTATAAATGTCTGCATTGATCCATAATGCTCTACAAGACATAAATCTTGACTCTCTGGTTTTTTAGCAGTTCTTAGGCCTAATCTAAGAGCTTCTTTTCTTGTTTCTTCTTTTTTCATTTCACCAAGGGGAAATTCTAATCTGCTTAGTACTTCTTGTGAAAGGGAATAAAGAAAATAACTTTGGTCTTTATTCTCGTCGGCACCTCTGAGAAGCAGTAAGTCCTTAAATACAAAGCTCTTGAAATCAATCTTATTAATATATGATGATTTTTTTATCCTTGCGTAATGTCCGGTCGCAATATGAGTAAAGTCTTTTTTGTTTAATGCGTAATTAAGCATCTCTTCAAACTTCACATTCTTATTGCACATCGAACATGGAAGTGGAGTGAATCCTTTCTCATAGCTTTCAGTAGTTTTTTTAATTACCTCTCTTTCGAAAATTTCTCTTGAATCGATTATATGATGATGAATTCCTAAATCTTCACAAAGGCCAGCAGCATCTACTAATCCTTCAGAACAACAGGAGCCTTGTCCTTTCATAAGCCAAAGAGTAAGTCCTTCAACATTCCAGCCACTTTCGACAAGAAGAGCGGCTGAAAGTGAACTATCTACGCCCCCAGAAAGACCTACAATAATATTTTTCTTGTTCTTCGCTTTATTATTAGAAGAACAGTGCTCTAATTTTTTATCCTTTTGTGTCTTTAACATGGAAGTTTAAATTTTTGAAAAGTACTTAATTCCTTTGAACCAATTATGGATGAAATTGGATGGCCAACAATTGACTCAAAACATTTAATTGTTGATTCAAACCAAATGTTGATATTAGAGAAAGAAATGTTTTCAGATGGGATGCCCCAAGAAGCATTGATGGAAAAAGCTGGTATCAAAATTAGTAAATGGCTTTTAAAAAGGAAAAATCTACTAAAGCACGGATTAATTGTATTTATTGGTCCTGGGCATAATGGTGGGGATGGAGCTGTAATAGCTAGAGAACTCTTCTTAAAAGGGTATTTAGTTAAAATTTGGTGCCCATTCCCTATTAAAAAAACATTAACAAAGAATCACATTAACTATCTTACATCTATTGGCGTAAAAAAATTAGTAGAGCCACCTGATGCAAATGGTAGAGAACTCTGGATTGATGCGGTTTTTGGTAACAATCAAAAAAGAAAAGTTGATTATAAATTAATTAAATTGTTTAATCAGAAATTTAATAACAAATATGGAAAAGTTGTGAGCGTTGATGTCCCTACTGGATTATGTCCTAATAAAGGAAAGCCTTTTTTAGATAATGCTGTAAAGGCCGACTTCACCTTAACCATTGGTCTTTGTAAAATTGGGTTAACGCAAGATTCTGCTTTGCCTTTTACTGGAGAATTGAATCAAATTGATATTGGGATACCTACTAAAAAATTATCTAAGGTTAAAAAAAAATTTTTAAAGATTACTTATTCTGATTTAAGAAAAATTGATTTACCTACCTTACCAAAAAATTCCAACAAATATAGAAGGGGAAGAACGTTATTAATTGCTGGAAGTAAAAAATATCCTGGGGCTGCATTCTTAGTATTAAAAGGTGCAATATCCAGTGGGGCAGGTTTTGTTTCAGCGGTCCTTCCTGAGTTAGTTGCTGAATCTATTTGGCAAGTTGCCCCAGAAATTGTTTTAAAAGGAACTATGCAATCTGATCAGAATGGTAACGCATCTTTATTCAGCGCATTAAAAAATATTGACCTTAGTGCATATGAATCATTAGTTGTAGGCCCTGGCATAGGAATTGATAATGATGATTGGCAAAAATCAAAAGAATACCTCATTGATTTTAAAGGATTATTAATTTTGGATGCTGATGCACTAAACAGGATTTCAAAATCTAAATTCGGATCAAAATTCTTTTTAGAAAGAAAATTTAAAACATGGATAACACCTCACAGTAAAGAATTTATTAGGTTATTTCCAGATATTAAGTGTAATAATAATATTGAATTAGCTTTTAAAGCGGCAAAAGAATTTAATATTAGTGTTCTGTTAAAGGGTGCTAATAGTGTAATTGCTGATAGTAAAAAAGTATGGCAAATTTATGGAACCGATTCTCAGACAGCTAGGGCTGGATTGGGTGATCTTTTATCTGGATTTTTAGCTGGCAGTTCTGCGATTGATTTAACTCATAGTAGTGACATTAAAACTGAATTTTTTGCTAAATACGTACTTTTACATTCATTTGCGGCATCAATGTGTAAGAGAGGGTCAAATTCATATGCGATTGGTGATGAATTATCAAAATTAATGAGAAATAGGAAAATGAGACAAATATCTTGAAAGACACAATTTAAAAGAGTTTTTTTTAGTTTTAAACACATTAATCAACAAATGTTACTTGAAATCTGAAGCGCGCATTAAATATTCTGCCATTTCGAGAAAAGTGTAGGAGAGTTTTAATACCTCATCAGGTCAAAAAATGGTGTCATCACTACCAATTCAATCAGAACCACCTAAAAGGAGAGGAAATGATCCAATTAGTTGGTATTTGCAAAACATTGGAAGAGTACCTTTGTTAACACCCGCTGAAGAGATTGAATTAGGTAATCAAGTTCAGAAAATGATGATTCTTACCGAAGATGGCCAATTAAATGAAATAAATAATGAATTTACAACTCAGCAAAAAAGAACCATAAAAGTTGGTAGAAGAGCTAAAGAGAGGATGATGAAAGCAAATTTAAGATTAGTTGTAAGTGTGGCAAAAAAATATCAGGGCAAAGGACTTGAACTTCTTGATTTGGTTCAAGAGGGATCTCTTGGATTGGAAAGGGCTGTTGAAAAATTTGACCCTACAAGAGGTTATAAATTTTCCACTTATGCTTTTTGGTGGATTCGACAGAGCATGACAAGAGCAATTGCTTGTCAATCTCGTACTATCAGATTGCCAGTCCACTTAAGTGAAAGATTAGCGTCCATTAGAAAAGTTAGCAGAGAACTGGCACATAAGCTTGGTGCAATGCCAAGCAGAATTGAAATTGCAGAAGCGATGGAAATTGATGTTGACGAATTAGATTCTGTTTTAAGACAAGCTCTGTCGACTAGTAGTTTAGATGCTCCAGTTAATGGTGACGACGGTAGAAGCTTTTTAGGTGATTTAATAGCGGATAGTAATAATGAAGAGCCTCTAGATCAAGTGGAACAGAAAATGCATCAAGAGCAACTTGGAAAATGGTTGAGTCATCTAAGCGAACAAGAGCAACATGTCCTAAAATTACGGTTTGGTCTAGAAGGAAATGAAAGACATACTCTCGCTGAGATAGGAAGGTTATTAGAAGTTTCTAGGGAAAGAGTCAGACAAGTTGAATTGAAAGCGTTGAGAAAATTAAGAAATTTAACCAGAAAACTACCTAGCGGTATTTAATCTAATCTTCAGCCCAGATATATTTAGTTAATTCATTTGATGGAGGTTCTGGTGCCTCAAGAGCATTCTTAACAGATTCTGAAATCTCATTATCTATTTTCTTTTCGATGTTTTTTAATTCTTCTTCCGTTGCTAATTTACCATCAATTATTTCTTTAGCTAATTTCTTGATGGGATCTCTTTTACCCCAAAACTCTTTCTCTTTTTCAGACCTTAATTCATCAGGATCTGCAAGAGAATGTCCTCTGTATCTATAAGTTAAGCATTCTAAAAGAGTAGGCCCCTCTCCCGCTCTTGCACGCTCAATTGCTCTTTGTGCTGCTCCTCTTACTGCTAATACATCCATCCCATCAACTTCTTCACCATGCATTCCGAAGGCAGAGGCTTTTCTCCAGATTTCAGGATTGCTGGTTGCCCTGTCATGAGCCATACCAATAGCCCACTTATTATTCTCAACAACAAAAATTATGGGTAATTTCCATAATTGAGCCATATTTAAGCATTCAAAAAACTGTCCATTATTACAAGTCCCATCTCCAAAGAATGCTGCAGTTACAGCATCACTATTGTTGTCACAAGAAACTTCTTTCTTGTATCTACTAGAAAAGGCTGCCCCTAAAGCTACTGGAATTCCCTCTCCTATAAATGCATATCCTCCCAATAGATGATGCTCTCTTGAGAATAAGTGCATGGACCCTCCTCTCCCTTTACTACAACCTGTAGCTTTACCAAAGAGTTCACTCATTACTTCAAAAGATGGAACACCTGCACTTAATGCATGAACATGATCGCGGTAGGTACTACAAAACCAATCATGTTTCTTTCTCATGGCACCAATTACTCCAGTGCTAATAGCTTCTTGGCCGTTATATAAATGAACGAAACCAAACATTTTCCCCCTGTAATACATTTCTGCACACTTATCTTCGAATCTTCGACCGAGTGTCATATCTTCATAAAGAAATAATCCAGTTTCTCGATCTAATTCGGCTTTTTTTATATCTTGAAGATTTGAGATTCTCTCTACGTGTGTTTCCAAGAAAATACCTTAATGAAGTTTTGATTTGTTAACATTCTAAGCTGTGAAGGTCAATTTTCATGATTTTTTTTAATAACTCTGTAAGACCATATGAAAAAATTTTTTAACTTGATAAAATTTGTCTAAGATTTTTAATAGGATATTTGTTTGGAACTTCCTTTAGATCATTTTCGTTTAATTGGCGTAAGCCCCTCTGCAACATCTGAGGAAATATTAAGGGCCTTTCAATTACGTTTGGATAAAACCCCGGATGAGGGATTTACTTATGAAGTTTTAACGCAAAGATCTGAGTTGCTTCGCTTAACTGCTGATAAACTCACAGACCCAGAAAGTAGGAGAGAATACGAAAATTTATTACTCAATGGATCATCTGGATTAGAGTTTTCTTCAAATAGAGAAGTAGCAGGTTTAATACTTCTTTGGGAATCAGGCTCGCCCAAAGAAGCTTTCAAAATTGCAAAAAAAGCTTTGCAGCCCCCTCAAACTCCTGCTTTAGGAAGTAGTAGAGAATCAGATCTAACTTTATTAGCTGCTTTAACTGCTAGAGATTCTGCAATTCAAGAACAAAAGCTTAGATCATATTCAAATGCTGCAGATTTTTTATCTGAAGGTATACAACTTCTTCAAAGGATGGGAAAACTCGTAGATATAAGGAAAGATCTTGAAGAAGACTTACTTTCACTCCTTCCTTACAGGATCCTCGATTTACTTAGTAGGGATTTAAATGATCAGGATTCTCATAAAAAAGGTTTAAGTATGTTGGAAAATTTAATAATCAAAAGGGGTGGTTTGGAGGGTAATAATAAATCTGAATATGGAAATTATTTAAACCAGCAAGAATTTGAGGCTTTTTTTCAACAAATCAAGCCATACTTGACTGTGCAGGAACAAATAGATTTGTTTCTTGAATTACAAAAAAGAGGGTCGTTAGAAGCAGGATTTTTAGCCTTTATATCCTTGACAGCAATTGGGTTCTCAAGAAGAAAGCCTGAAAAATTATTTGAAGCAAGGAGAATGTTAAAGAAACTAAATTTATCAGGTCTTGATTCAATGCCTCTTGTTGGTTGTTTAGATCTGCTTTTAGCCGATATTGATCAGGCCTCCGCAAGGTTTTCTAGCAGTTCTGATGAAAATTTACGAGATTGGCTTAATAATTACCCAGGGAACAAATTAGAAGCGATATGCATTTTCTGTAAAAATTGGTTAGAGAACGATGTTTTAGTTGGTTATAGAGATATTGAATCAAAAGAGGTAGATTTAGATTCTTGGTTTGAAAATATAGAAATTCAAGAATTCATAGAAAAATTAGAAAAAAAATCAACTAAAACACTATTTAAATCAAGTCTTCAAAACCAAACGATAAAAAAAGATTCTTCTATTAAAAATACTGAAGAATTTGATAGTCAGTTAGATAATTTTGATGAAAGAGGACTACCTTGGCCTGGCGGTATAAAAAAAGAATATGATAATCTTTATACTTCGGAAAATGAAATTAAAGATGAAATCCTTAAGAACAAACCAGTAGAGTTTTACAAGTATTTAATTGAAAAAGTTGCTGAATTAAAGTTTAGTTTTGGGGAATTTCTCAAAGACAAAGAGTTAGTAAACCTTTCACCTTATTTTATCTATCTATATGTATTTTTGACCTTATTTGCATTTGGCATTGGTATTGGATTATTAAGAAATAATTTTAAAAAATCAATTCAGAATGAACCTGAGGTGGTTAAACCCTTAATAGCGGTGGATAAAAAATCAAAGGTTTTTAACAAAGAGATAATTCAAGAAAGTAAAAATAAATCTACAAATGAATTGAACCCTTTTAAAAATATACAAGCTTCAAATAACTCAGTTTCTGTTGAAGAACTTACCAAAGCCTCGCCCTCTTTAGAAGAAATAAGAAATTTAATTAATGTTTGGCTTCTAAGTAAAAGTAATTATTTAGCGGGAAAGAACGAGGTAAATCTTACCAAAATTGTTAGAAATGGTTTGATTGAAAGAACAATTGAAGAAAGAAAAGGTGATATAAAGAAAGGAATTTATAAGGAAATTGATTCTCGAATACGAAAGATATCTTTGGAATCACAAACTTCATCCAGGATAGTTGTTTTAGTTGAATTAGATTATTTAGAAAGAATAATAAAAAATTCTGGAGAATTTGTTAATGAAACATCTTTGACTCCGCTGAAAGTAAAATATATTCTGGGCTTTTCTAAAAAATCATGGAAATTGGTTGATTTTGTAAGTGGTTTATAAGTATAAACTTCGAGATCATCTATAATAATTAAAATTACTTTTAAATAATGTTTGATGAACTCTCATCTCGCTTTGAAGACGCAGTAAAGGGTTTAAGGGGCGAAGCAAAAATTAGCGAAAATAATATAAACGACGCCCTTAAAGAGGTAAAAAAAGCACTATTAGATGCTGATGTCAGTTTATCCGTAGTAAAAGAGTTTGTTTCAGATGTTAAAGATAAAGCTATCGGAGAAGAAGTAGTTAGGGGTGTAAACCCAGGTCAAAAATTTATAGAAGTTGTAAATAAAGAATTGATTAATATTATGGGGAATGAAAATTCTCCATTAAATGAAAATGAGAATAGTCCTACTGTCATTTTGATGGCTGGACTTCAGGGAGCGGGTAAAACAACTGCAACAGGAAAATTAGGACTTTATTTAAAGGAAAAAGATAAAAAAGTTCTTTTGGTTGCTGCAGATATTTATCGACCAGCAGCTGTAGAGCAGCTCAAAACATTGGGAAGTCAATATGACTTGGAAGTTTTTTCAGCTAAAGAAAAAAATAGAAAACCAGAAGAGATAGCAAAGGAAGCATTGAATTTTGCTAGTGAAAATGATTTTAATTCAATAATTATTGATACCGCTGGAAGATTGCAAATTGATGATTCCATGATGAATGAAATGGTTCGAATAAAAGAAGTTTCTAATCCTGATGAAGTTTTGCTTGTTGTTGATTCTATGATTGGGCAAGAAGCTGCAGACTTAACAAAGTCATTTCATGAAAAAGTAGGCATTTCAGGGGCGATATTAACTAAGTTGGATGGAGATTCAAGAGGAGGTGCTGCTTTATCAATAAGAAAAATAAGTGGTAAACCAATTAAATTTATTGGTGTAGGTGAAAAAATAGAGGCACTGCAACCATTTCATCCAGAAAGAATGGCTAGCAGAATTTTAGGAATGGGCGATGTATTAACACTTGTTGAAAAAGCCCAAAAAGAAGTTGAACTTGCTGATGCAGAAGCGATGCAAAAGAAACTTCAAGAAGCAACTTTTGATTTTAATGATTTTGTTAAGCAAATGAGATTAATTAAAAGGATGGGATCACTTGGTGGATTGATTAAATTGATTCCTGGAATGAATAAAATCGATGATGGGATGATAAAAGATGGAGAGGATCAACTTAAGAAAATAGAATCTATGATCTCTTCAATGACTCTTGAGGAAAAACAAAAACCTGAGGTTCTTGCTGCACAACCTTCAAGAAGACAAAGAATCGCTCAGGGTAGCGGTTATGAAGCTAAAGATGTAGATAAAGTATTAGCTGATTTTCAAAGAATGAGAGGCTTTATGAAACAAATGTCGAACGGCGGAATGCCAGGAATGGGTGGAATGCCAGGAATGGGCGGAATGCCAGGAATGGGCGGAATGCCAGGAATGGGCGGAATGCCAGGAATGGGTGGAATGCCAGGAATGGGCGGAATGCCAGGAATGGGCGGTAATAAACCGATAAAAAAACAAAAAAATAATAAGAAGAAAAAAGGGTTTGCTGATTTATAGTTTCTAAATTTTTACCTTTCAATGATATTATTATTAAAAACGCATTAATTTAAGATGATTAAACTGCGCCTTAAGCGCTTTGGAAAGAAAAAAGAAGCAAGTTTCAGAATTGTTGCATGCAATAGTACTTCCAGGAGAGATGGTAGACCTTTACAAGAATTAGGTTTTTATAACCCAAGAACTAAGGAAACCAGGCTTGATACAGAAGCTTTAAGAACAAGACTTACTCAGGGTGCTCAGCCAACGGATGTAGTGAGATCTTTATTAGAAAAGGGAGGCTTATTAGAAAAAAAAGAAAGGCCTTCTATCGCAATTGGCAAAGCAAAGTTAGAGAAGGAAAAATTAGCTAAGGCTAAAACTAAAGACGAAGAAATTGAAAGTAGTAAAGCTGAAAGCGAGAGTAATGAAGCTGAAAGCTAGTGATTTGATAAACTTTTATTCAACAACTAGATGAAGGAAGTTTCCAAAACTGGTCACTTCACGATAGACTTGCCAAGCTCTGATGCCGCTACAGCACTATCAGGCCCAGGTAATTCTTTCTTAAAAAAGTTTGAGTCCTTAACAGGAGTTTCTTTAACAATAAGAGGCTTACAACTTGAGATGAACGGTGTTATATCTAAAATTGAGAGAGCATCAGCATTAGTAGAACTAACAAGACCAATTTGGGAACAAGGGTTAGAAGTCCCAGAGGTAGATCTTAAAGCGGCTTTAAGTTCTCTAAATATTGGAGAGTCATCTTCACATGCTGAGCTTGGAAAAAAAGTTCTTGCCCGTTCCAAAGAAGGCAGATATTTAAGACCAAGAACTATAAGGCAAAAAGAATATGTTGAATCAATTGAAAACTTTGATCTTACATTTGCGATTGGGCCAGCTGGAACTGGTAAAACATTTTTAGCAACTGTTTGCGCGGCAAGATTATTGAACGAGAAAAAAATTGAAAAAATTGTTTTAACCAGACCAGCTGTGGAAGCTGGTGAAAGTTTAGGATTTCTGCCTGGTGATTTGCAACAAAAAGTAGATCCATATTTAAGACCCCTATTTGATTCTTTACATAGTATTTTTGGGTTAGATAGAACAAATTCGTTAATCGATAAGGGAATTATAGAAGTTGCACCTTTAGCATTTATGAGAGGCAGAACTTTGGATAACGCCATGGTTATCCTAGATGAAGCACAAAATACTACTTGCTCTCAAATGAGAATGTTTTTAACCAGATTGGGTGATAGATCTAAAATGGTTGTAAACGGAGATATTACACAAATTGATTTAAAAAAAGATCAGGAAAGTGGCCTCATCGAAGCATCTAGAATTTTCTCTGAAACTGAAGGCATAAAATTTTGTTATTTAACTGTTGAAGATGTAGTTCGTCATCCTTTAGTCCAGAAAATTATTGAGGCTTATCAATAACTATATAACTCTGGAGATCCGTACCCTGAAATTTTAAAAATCGAGTAGAATAAAGCTATATATAAAAAATAGAAAATGCCAGCAAGTAGTAATTTCAATCAAGCTATTCGTGAAGCACAAACTAGTTCAATTGTTGGACCTAATGTTGTTCAAAAAGCTTTACCTTACGTAGGCGGAGGTATGGTTCTAACTTCTTTAGGCGTTTTAGCAGGTGTGTCACTCATAGCAACAAATCCTGGGCTTTTCCAGCCTCTTTCAATAATTGCATTAATTGCAGAATTGATTTTGTTTTTTATAGCCACAAGTGCTGCAAACAATGCAAATAATGCGAAAGCTTTGCCTTTATTAACAGGCTTTAGCTTGCTAACTGGATTCACCTTAAGTGGAATAGTTGCTTTAGCAATAGGAACTATTGGTATTGGTTCTGTTGGAACAGCGGCCTTAGCTACAGGTATAACTTTCGTTATTGCCTCTTATACTGGCCAAAGAATGAGTGATAGCGTTGGCCAAGCACTAAGTGGGGTGGTTGGTCTTGGGTTGATAGGTCTGCTAATAGCAATGTTTGTCCAATTAATCGGTGGATTTTTCGCTCCAGGTGTCTTTGGAGGTTCTGGATTAGAATTGATAATTGCGGGATTTGGAACGGTCTTATTTGTTGCAATGTCATTTGTTGATTTCTATACAATGCCAAGAAGATATAATGATGATCAATACCTTGCCGGGGCTTTAGGTATGTATTTAACTTATATAAATCTTTTTGTTTTTATATTGAGATTAATGATTGCACTTCAAGGCGGTGGAAGAAGAGACTAAACACATTACGTAAATAACTAAACCCAAAGCGTAGATTTGTTTCTACGCTTTTTTATTGGGCGATATCAAGAATTTGTTTTTTTATAAATTCCTTTTGCTCGGAATCATACTTTACTGAATTATCAAAACTATTGCCCATATCATCTAAGTCTCTAAGGACTTGATTGATAGACTTTGTAACTGACTTAGTTTCTAACAGTCTTAAAATAGCCTTACATCTATCTGAAATGTTTTCCGATGTTATCTCATATTCATGATTATTATCTCTTCGATGAATAATAATTTGAGCAGAACTCATTATCAAATTTTTTACTACTATGTCTGTTACAGCATCACCACCTTCGTTCAATTTGTAGATTAGTGAAAAAGGAAGTTTATCTAACAAAAAACAATCTTTATCTGATAAAGCGTATGCAAAAAATCCTCTGAGTCCATTTCTTGTTTTAGTTAGCTCTGCGATTCTATCTGCTAAAACCTCCTCGCTAAGTAAATCTTCACCCCACTCTTTGCACCATTGTGCGGATATGTTTATTGCTTGCGTGAAAGAAGCTTTTTTTAAATTTATGGTTTTTTTTTTCATTTTTGATCAGAATTTTATTATTGATGCATTAAAAGTCTTTGGCTAATTATAGATCTGGGTTTGTAACTTTACTAGGAAGGCCAAACGTCGGTAAATCTACTTTAATAAATAAATTGATTGGAGAAAAAATAACAATTACTTCTCCAATAGCGCAAACTACTAGAAATAAATTAAAAGGAATACTTACTAAAGACAATGGGCAAATAATTTTTGTTGATACGCCAGGTGTTCATAAACCTCATCATCGACTTGGAGAGATATTAGTAAAAAACGCAAAATCTGCAATTAATGGAGTTGATATGGTAATTTTTGTAATTGATTCAAGTGAAGAACCTGGTAGGGGAGATGAATATATTTTGAACTTTCTAATCGCAAATAAAACTGAATTTATTGTTGCATTGAATAAGTGGGATTTGGTTGATAAAGCATTTAAGAATTTACGATTAGATCAATATAGAAGATTTTTTGGAATTACAAGAAACTTTCAAATTGTAAGTGCTTCTCAAGGAGAAGGTTGTTCTGAATTAGTCGAGATGGCAATTAATTTTCTTCCAGAAGGACCAAAACTTTACAGCGAAGAGATGATATGCGACCAGCCATTAGATAATTTATTATCTGATTTAGTAAGAGAGCAGGTATTAATAAATACAAGAGAAGAAGTACCGCATAGTGTTGCAGTAAAGATAGAAAAGATAGAGGAAATGAAAAGAAAAAATAGCAAAAGTTTTACCGCTATCTTGGCTACTATTATTGTTGAAAGATCAACTCAAAAAGGTATTCTTATTGGAAAGAAAGGTTCAATGTTGAAAATTATTGGTCAGTCAGCAAGATCAAATATGTCAAAATTGATTGGTGGTCCAGTTCATCTAGAGTTGTTTGTGAAAGTTGTTCCAAATTGGAGAAAAAAAGAATCGAGGTTAATTGAGTTTGGTTATGAGGAAGATCTCTAGATGAGTAGTTTTAATTTTGATGTAATTACATTGTTCCCTAAAGCTTTTGAAGTAATAAATAATTCAGGGGTCATAACAAGAGCTCTAGATAAGAATTTGATCAATGTAAATTTACATGATTTAAGAGAATATGGTGAAGGTTCTTACAGACAAGTAGATGATAAGCCTTATGGCGGAGGGGCAGGAATGGTACTAAAACCTGAACCTATTTATAAAGCATATGAATCAATTAGAAAATCACCTAAAAGTAAAACTTTGTTAATGACCCCTCAGGGTAAAGTCTTAAAGCAAAAAGATCTTGCGAGATGGTCCACTTTGAATCAAATAATAATTATTTGTGGTCAATATGAAGGATTTGATGAGAGGATTAGATGTTTAGCTGATGAAGAGATATCAATAGGCGATTACATACTTTCTGGGGGTGAAATACCCGCTATCTCAATAATTAATGGTTTGACTAGATTATTGCCAGGAACTCTTGGTGATCCAGACTCCTTAGTGGATGAGAGTCATAATTCTCCTTTTTTGGAATATCCTCAATATACGAGGCCATTAACCTTTAAAGATATGAAAGTGCCAGATATTTTAGTAAGCGGTAATCATGAAGAGATTAAATCGTGGAGAAGACGAAAAAGTATTGAAAGAACATTGGAGAGAAGAAGTGACTTGATTTCAAATGAAAACTACAAAAAATCCCCACAAAGTAAGAGAATAATAAAAGAATATAATCAATTGATGAAATTTAGAATAGGAAATGGATACGATATTCATAAACTTGTAGAAGATAGAGCTTTAATTATTGGAGGTGTAACCTTATATCATCCCGAAAATCTAGGTTTGGATGGTCATAGTGATGCTGATGTTTTAATTCACTCGATAATGGATGCATTATTGGGTTCACTTTCGTTGGGAGACATTGGAAAGTATTTCCCCCCATCAGATGAAAAATGGAAAAATGCTGATAGTTTGTTTTTGTTATCAAAAGTAATTGACTTGATAAGACAAGATGGTTGGGAAATAAATAATATTGATAGTGTTCTTGTTGCTGAAAGGCCAAAAATGTTGCCTTATATAAAACAAATGAAAAAAAATATTTCTGAGATCTTAAATATTGATGAAAATTTAATTGGTATTAAAGCAACTACCAATGAAAAATTAGGTCCAGAAGGGAGAGAAGAGGGTATAAGTTGCCATTCAGTTGTACTACTTGAGAAAAAATGACATTAAATTTAAATTTGAAAAAAAAAATTCAAAGATTTTGTTTAGTTTTAATATGCTTAGTAGTTTTAATTTTTCAACCTGATGTTCCCAATTTAAAAGCTCATACTATGAATAGTTATCAAGGTGAAATGGTCATTGAGGAATTAAGACTTAAAGTCCCTGCTGGTGTAAGAGAAGCATGGTTGAATGCTGAAAAAGAAATATGGGAGCCATGGTTATCTTCTCAAGATGGTTTTTTGGGGAGACAATTATTTTGGGATAAAGAAAAAGAAGAAGCTTTAATATTGGTAAATTGGAAAAGTAAAAAATTATGGAAAAGCATTCCAATGTCAGAAGTAAATGTAGTCCAACAAAAATTTGAAGATAATGTTAAAGCTGCTTTAAATGTAGGAGAAAATCCTTTTAAATTAATTTATGAGGGAGAGTTAGATAAGCAAAGATGAATTTTGATATCAAGTTTGATTTTCAAAGAAGAGAGAGGCTTGGACTCATTGAGGCTATTTGGGGGCAAGACAAGAGTATTGACCAATTAAAAAGATTATCTGAAAGTGTATTAAGTAAAAATGAGGTTGTTTTCATTACTAGGATAAATAGTGAAAAGGCTAATTATCTTTTGGATTTGTATGATTATGCAAGATTCTATGAAGAAGCAAATTGCCTTATAATTGGGAAAAATCTGAATAAAATAAATACAAATAAAAAAGTTGCCATAATTTCAGGAGGGTCAAGTGATTTAGCCGTAACTCTTGAAGCACAATTAGCTCTTGAAATATATGGAGTGAATTGTCAATCTTTTATAGATGTTGGAGTAGCAGGACTTCATCGATTAATGAGTCAGTTAGAAGAAATTAATAAATATAATGTATTGATAGTTTGTGCTGGAATGGAAGGGGCCTTGGCAACAGTTTTGGGAGGATTATTGCCACAACCTATAATTGCAGTGCCTGTCTCAGTCGGTTATGGGGTTAGTAAGGATGGGGAAACTGCTTTAAATAGTATGTTGTCAAGTTGTTCTCCAGGTATTGCAGTTATGAATATAGATAATGGTTACGGAGCAGCAATGGCGGCTCTGAGAATTATTAAAAGTATTTCCTGATTGATTCACTTTTTTTCTATTTCTAGCAGGTTTTCTATCCATAAACTAAGCTGTTTTGAAAGCATTCCTTCTTCTCTCATTTTGATTGCTTTTACCACGACTTCTGTATTTACCCATTCTGGAAATCTTTTCGGCATTTATTTATATATTCAGTAACTTTAATTTGGTACAAATTTTTATAAAGACAAGACCTTAGTAACAAATTTAATCTTTTATGTTTGATTTTGTACCTAATCTAGAAAGCTCAGAAGATGTATGTTCATTTTCTACATTTTTTAATCTTTCAATTAATTCATTAAGGTCTTTGTGTGCTAACTCACCATTTTGCTCCCATTTTAGGGACCTAGAGTTACTATGAATTTTTTCTTTCATTTTTCTATTGAAGTAATAAAAATATATAACGAAAAAAAGAAAAATTTGGTAAATGTTTCAAGGCTAAACTTAAAAAATTATGAAGATTTTTAATATGGAAAAATTTTATCTTTTAACCACCGCCCACTATTGAAACGATTTCTAAATTATCCCCATCTTTAAGTTTTACTTTTTCCCAATTTATGGAATTAATAATTAAATTATTTAACTCTACAACTATTGTGTTGGGTTTATATCCCATTAAATTTAGAGCTTTAGATAGTAGAGCATTGTCTTGATCAAGTTTTATTTTTTTTTCTTCTCCATTTACTTTAATTTTCATAAGACAATTCTTTTAAAATCATAATAGCGTCTTCTTTAGGATGTTCAGAATTCATTAATTGGGAAACTAAGGCAACTTTTTTAAAACCATGTCTTTTTAAATATGAAATATTATTCGAATTAATTCCTCCGATAGCAAACCAAGGAATATTTAAATCTTTTGTTAAAGTTTTGATCTTTTCAATACCTATAGGTTTTTTGTTCTTTTTTGTTGTCGTTTCAAATACTGGTCCTATTCCTATATAATCACAACCCTTTTTAAGGGCGTTAGAAATATCAATTTTATTATTTGCGCTTATACCAATTATTTTTGAATATCCTAATAATTTTCTTGCGGTTTTTAAGTCTAAATCATCTTTTCCAAGATGAATTCCATCCGCATTAGAAGCAAGAGCTATATCCAACCTATCATTAATGATGAACAAAGCATTATATTTTTTACATAGTTTTTTAATCTTAATCGCTTCTTGAAGATTATCTTTATCACTTCCTGTTTTAAATCTATGTTGAATGATTCTTACTCCTGCAATTAAAATCTCTTCTATTATTTCTAATAAATTGGCCTTTTGATCTGTGATTACATATAAGTCATTTTCTTTTAGTATTTTTTCAGAATTCTTACAACTGCTTAAATTTAATAAGTCTATTTCTATAGTATAAATTTCATATCTAATTTCCGACGCGATTTTTGAAAGCTCATGATTATGTAGCCTTGAGAATTCTTCTATGACTCTTAATGCTTCTTGAACTCTGCCTGAATTAGAACTTATAATTTGGTCAGAGGTATTTCTGTTGAATTGCTCTTTATGGGTCAATCCTTTGCATTTATCATTAATATGATTTCTAGATTGTTTATAAACTTCTAGATGATTTTTCCCTAAAATTTGTCTAAAATTTTTAATCTTCTTAACATATTTTTCTTTGCCTAGACCAAATCTAGCCCAATCCTCCAGTACTCGTAATCCCTCTCTAGCTCTGTCTAGATTGGCGTCAATAATTTGATAATTTCTTAAATCTTCATTGTTTGTAGTATTGAAATTCAGCATTTGTAACTTATTTTTTGTCGGGTTTAAAAATTTGCAGGGCATTATCTCTATCTTTTTTAATTTGATTAGAAAGTTGATCTATATTTTTGAACTGGATTTGAGACCTAAGCTTTTCAAGTGGTTCTACAGATAGATTTAAACCATATAGATCGATATCTTTATTAATTAAATGAACTTCAACTGCAGATGGCAATAAAGGATTTATAGTTGGTTGAGGGCCAAGATTCATGACAGATTCAATTTTTTGGTTGGAATTTTCTATAGTTGTCCAAGCTGCGTAGACTCCTTCTCCAGGTAAAAATTTTCTGCCATCTATTTCAAGATTTGCGGTAGGCCATCCTATGCTTTTCCCAAGCCCTTTACCTTTCACAACCTTTCCATTAAAACTATAAGGCCTTTTAAGCATTTTGAAAGCATTTTTCAGATCACTTTTCTCTAATAAATCTCTTATCCTGCTGCTGCTGATTCTTCCTTCTTTGTCTTCTAAAATGGGAGTAATTTTTAAATTTATGTCCGTATCTTTAATTGTATTTTTTATAGTATTTATATCTCCACTTCTTTTAAAACCAAATTTAAAATTAGCACCTACAGAAATGTTTTTAGCTTGTAGTTGATTTATTAAAATATCTTTTACAAACATTTCTGCACTTAATTTGGATAGTTCCTTATCAAAAGGAATAAGAACTAATTGTTCAATCCCTAGATCTTCTAGAATGGGTAGTTTTTCATAAGGAAGATCAAGTCTAAGACGCGTTTCTTTGTATAGAATTTCTCTGGGATGAGGCCAGAAGCTGGCAATTGTTGGAGCATATTGATTTTCTTCAACTACACTTTTTATTAATTTTCTGTGGCCAGCATGTAGACCATCAAAACTTCCAATAGCTATTGAAGTAGGATTTTTAACTTCAGATGGCGATATTAAAGAGATCAAAAGAATACGTGCAATTTTATGATTTTGATGGCAAATTTGAATAGATTATAGTTTATTCAATCAAATGAATGTCTGACAAAATTGATTTTCAGTCCCTTTCATTTGGAATGCGGCGCATTGGATGGATACGCTTTTGGGTTCAATCCATTTTAGGTGTTGTTGTTGCAGCTGTTTTGCTTTTTTCAAATGTTGTAAATAATAGCGAAGGACAGCTTGGCTTAGCACCTGGTCTATCACTTACAACAATATCTTTGATTTTACTACTTTTTAGTCTTTGGCAAGGTTGGTTAATAGTTAGAACAGGAAGAGCAATCGCAAGCAATGCAAGACCTTCAAGAGGACAAACAAGTAAATTAATAAAAAGAGGCCTAATAGTTGATTTATTAGGAATTTTGTTTGGATTAATTGGATATCAAGCTCTTATGGGTGCCCTATTTATACAAGCATCCTCACAGACGACTGGACAATTGATAACAGCGACATCTGATATCCCGATTACTGGACTTGAAATATTATCAGTTCTGAGTAATACACAAGTTATTGCGGCTCATTTTTTTGGACTCTGCTTTTCTTTATGGCTTTTAAGAAGGATTTACAAATAAATTATTAATTTTGGGTAAGTCTTCTAAATTACCCCGCCAAAATAAATCTGGTTCTACAGGTGTAAGTGATATTTTATTATCTTGTATTTGAGATACATCACTAGGCCAATTCTTAGGACCATAACCTTTTGATTTAAGATCTAAAACTACCTCACCTGCTAACCAATAATAATCATTACCCCTCGGATCTTCTCTTTTGGAAAATTGATTTTTATATTTTCTTACTGATAATCTTGTCCAGGATAATTCTTTTATTTTGCTTTTATCGCAAGGGGGGATATTCAAATTTAATAGAAGTGAAGATGGCCAACTATCCATAATGGCTTGTTCGGCAATATTCATTGCAATTTCTCCTGCAAATTCAAAATTCTTCCATTTAAAACTGGCCACACTTATCGCCATGGAGGGTACATTTTCTAATGTGCCTTCCATTGCTGCAGCAACAGTGCCTGAACAAAAAATATCTGTACCTAAATTGGGACCGTGGTTTATTCCAGAAAGAACTAGATCAGGTTTATTATCCAAGAGTTCAGATAGCGCTAATTTTACGCAATCAGCAGGTGTACCTGAACATCCCCAAGCTTCAATTCCTTCTTCAAATAATTTGTCCGCTCTTTCCACTCTTAATGGAGATTGTAAAGTAAGACCATGGCCAGTTGCTGATCTTTCTTGGTCAGGGCATACTACTTTTACCTTATGTCCTCTTTTTTGTGCTGATTTTGCTAAAGCTCTTAATCCCGCTGCAAAAACACCATCATCATTGCTAATTAATATATTCAATGGTTTCATTAATCAATAAATTTTATTTATGGACGATATTTAAGTAAGATAAAGCAATACTTATTTTTACTATATCAGTGAGTCAGATTGAATCATTAAGTCAAATTGAGGAAAAACTAAATAATCTTTCTCTAACAGCAACAATTAATATAAATAATGTTAATACTCATGAAGAATTGGATCAATTAAGAGTATCCCTTCTTGGAAAAAAAGGTGATTTGTCAATTATCCTGAAAACCATGGGTCAATTATCGGCTACTGATAGGCCAATTGTTGGTCAGAAGGCAAATTTAGTAAAGATAAATTTGCAAGAATTGATAACTGAAAGAAAAAATCAACTACATAGTGAAGCCTTAAATAAAAAGATTAAAACAGAAAAAATTGATGTAACTATCCCTTCAATTGGAACACCCCCTGGAAATAAACATCCTTTAATTTCAACTCAAGATGAAATAATTGATATTTTTTGTGGTTTAGGATACTCAGTTGAAAGTGGCCCTGAAATAGAAACTGATTTTTATAATTTTGAATCTCTCAATATACCCAAAAATCATCCCGCAAGAGATATGCAAGATACTTTCTACTTAGATGAAAATCGACTTTTGAGGACTCACACTTCTCCTGTTCAGATAAGGTACTTAGAGAAAAACCCTCCTCCAGTAAGAATTATTGCCCCAGGAAGAGTTTATAGGAGAGATGCTGTAGATGCTACTCATTCCCCTGTATTTAATCAGGTTGAGGTTTTATGTATCGATCAAGATATCAACTTTAGTCATTTAAGAGGAACAGTTCTTACATTTTTAAAGACCTTTTTTGGAGATATTCCTGTAAGATTTAGAGCTAGTTATTTCCCATTTACTGAACCTTCGGCAGAAGTAGATGTTCAATGGAAAGGTAAATGGTTAGAAGTAATGGGATGTGGAATGGTAGATCCGAAGGTCTTAGAAAAATTAGGAATAGATTCTGAGAAATGGACCGGATTCGCTGCTGGATTAGGAGTTGAAAGATTTTGTATGGTAAGACATCAGATTGACGACATCAGAAAATTTTATACAAATGATCTTAGATTCTTAGAACAGTTCTAAATAAAATTGAAATTTTAAATTATGATTGTCTAGCAAATTAGTTTAAGATAGTCATAGGTTTAGTTTTTTGATTGGTACGTAAAGCAGGGCTAATAGTTAATGATGGGAAAGAACTTGCGGTTCAAACTGCAAGTTCTGTTCAGAAAAAATTGGAAAAATCCAATTATGAAGTTTTAAGGGTTAGTAGCTCTGGCGGAATGGTTGGATTCGCCAATCCTGATCAACATGTTCGTCCTTTGGGATATACAAACTGTGTTCCCGATGGGTTTGACTCGGAAATGGAATTTGCAATTGTTCTTGGCGGAGATGGAACTGTACTTTCTGCTGCAAGGCAAACAGCACCTGCTAAAATTCCAATCCTCACAATAAATACTGGACATTTAGGTTTTCTTGCAGAAGCTTATTTATCAAATCTTGATGAAGCAATAGATAAAATCATTGCAGGTAGTTGGGATATTGAAGAAAGAACTTGCTTTATTATTAGCGTAATGAGGAATGATCAGAGGAGATGGGAGTCTCTCTGTCTTAATGAGATGGCTCTTCATAGAGAACCTCTGACTAGCATGTGCCATTTTGAGATTTCTATAGGGCGACATGCGCCTGTGGATATCTCAGCTGATGGAGTAATTTTGTCTACTCCAACTGGTTCTACTGCATATTCGTTGAGTGCAGGAGGACCAGTTATTACACCTGATTGCCCAGTCGTGCAATTAACTCCAATTGCTCCCCATTCATTGGCGTCTAGGGCATTGGTTTTTAATGATTCAGAACCAGTAACTGTTTTTCCAGCAACTCCTGAAAGATTGGTAATGGTTGTTGACGGAAATGCTGGTTGTTATGTTTGGCCTGAAGATAGAGTTTTAATAAGAAAAAGTAAGCACTCAGTAAAGTTTATAAGACTTGAAGATCATGAATTTTTCCAAGTATTAAGAAATAAACTAGGTTGGGGTTTGCCCCATGTGGCAAAACCTAACAAATAATGATTATTCAAATATATTTTTTCCCTTTTAATAAAAAAACAGGATTATTTGGTTCTAATCTCATTCCATCAGCGATACTTAAGCTTTTATATGTTTGAATTAAATTTAAATTTGTTTTGAAATTCTTATTTTCTAATTCCTCTTTCAATTCTTTAATAATTTGAATGTCAATAATTGGGACAACTACAATATCTCCAATACTCATAACCTGAGACAAGTTATTAATAATTTGAAGTTTAGTCTTTTTATCACATCCTCCAATGACTAATCTATTAGGCTTGTCAAAAGAACTTAAATTTCTCGTTTTCAATATATTATTTATGTCTTCCTCAAAAATAAATTTTGGTTTAACGCCAAGCCTTTTTGAGTTTTCTATTATTAAAGCTTTTGAGCCAATCCTTTTATCGATAGAAAATAAATCTAAATTAGGCCTTAATTTTAATGCTTCCAAACCTATTGATCCACAACCTGCTCCTATATCCCAGATGACACCATTTTTAGGGAGCTCTAAATCAGCTAATATTTGAACGCGAACCTCCCTTTTAGTTAATAAATTTGGTCTATCATCAAAAGTTTTAAAAAAATGGTCACTTATTCCGAAAAGAGGAGGATTATTATTTGGGTTATTTTTCTTTGTTTTTGTAAGAACAACAATGTTCAAACTTGATATATTAGACGGCAATGGATCTTTAAGATTTAATTTTCTTATATTTTCATTGTCAAATCCTATCTCTTCACAGAGCCAAAAATTATAGTAGTCAATCAAATTTAATTCTAATAAGTTTTTTTTGATTACTTCTAAACTTTTGTTTTTTGAATCAGTGATAATTGCCAAACTTGAAGGCTTAGTTTTTAGAGCCTCAACTAACTTAGTTGAGTCTCTCCCATGAATACTTACATTAATAACATCTTGCCAAGGGATCTTTAACTTACTAAATGCCAACTGAATACAAGTATTTGAAGGATAGAAACTTAACTCATCTTTTGTGAAATTTTCTAGAAGTATTCTCCCAATTCCAAACCAAAGTGGATCTCCTCTTGAAATTAAAATAACATCAGTTTTTTTAGATCTAAGCCACTCAATAAGTTCGTTATTACTTTGGCTAGAAAAATATAATTTGTTTTGTCCGAAATTATTTTCGCTCCATGATTTAATTTTTTCGAAGTATGCATTAGGTACTGCAATATTTCCTGTCTTTATAAATAAATCTTGTAATTTGGAAGGTAGATCTTCAAATGCATATGAATTAATACCTATTACATGAATTTTTCTATTAACTGCAGTCATCAATATTTATTGAAAAGGAACTAACTGTTTGATTGTTTTATTAAATTATCTTATTATTGTTCGAGTGATAATAGTAAATTAATTGTCTGAAAGGAGAAAGAGGTTACATGATTTATTGTTAACTCTAATAAATAAAGATAATGAATTTGAATTAATTGAAGAAGATTCTGGCGATTTAACATCTAGTTATTCTGAAAAAGACACTTTAAATTTATCTCGAGTTATAGAAAAAAATCGTAAAATAATCAAAAGGTATCAAGCTATTGTAAGAACAGCTGTAACTCTAGACGCTCTGATGGATTCTGAAAATGAAGAAAATTACAAAATTAAATAATAATATTTTTTTTAAAGGATTATTACCTTTACTTTTGCTACTATCATTTACTTTTAATCCAACAAAAGTATGCGCAGAAGTAGCAGAAACAGAAATAAATGGGGAATTAATCTATGCTAGTAGTGAGTTTTTAAGAGACTTGGACTTTGAAACTTGGCAATTAGTAGCCTATAAATCACCTCTTTTTGCAGATAAATTGATCTTGAGAGTAATAGGTTATCCAGGAAATCTTAGGATTGACCATCCGACTGAGTTAAGGGTTGAATCAGGAAGAAAACAGTGGCTTTTAGATGATAAAACATTACTTAATGTGGAATTAGCAAATGATAGAAGACAAGCTGCTGCAGAATTTGATCTTGATGAATTAATTAAAAATTTAGATAAAAATAGGCCATTAAGATTATCTTTGTCAGGAGTTTTTTCTGAGTTGCCTGTCCCCCCCTTTGTTGTTAAGGAGTGGAGATCAATAAGCTGAATTTAATTTCTGGAGATGTCTGAAAAAAACGTAAATCACACAAAATGGATGAAAAGAGCAATTTTTTTGGCTTCTTTAGGAAAAAATACAACAAGTCCTAACCCTAGAGTGGGAGCAGTGATACTCGATAAGGATGGAAATCTTATTTCAGAAGGCTTTCATCACAAGGCTGGCATGCCCCATGCTGAGGCAATGGCTTTTAATAATTTAAAAAAAGATGCTAAAGAAGGTTCTATGTATGTAAATCTTGAACCTTGCTGCCATCAAGGTAAAACTCCTCCATGTGTAGATAAGGTAATATCTTCAGGGATTAGAAAGGTTTATATATCTATTCAAGATCCTGATAAAAGAGTTTCTGGGAAAGGTATTAAACTATTAAAAGAAGCAGGAATTCAAGTTCATGTCGGATTATGTAAAAAAGAATCCTTAGATTTAAATAAGGATTTTATTTATAGGAATATTGCTAAAAAAGCATTTGGTGTTCTCAAATGGGCTATGAGTATTGATGGCAGGATAGGCTTGAAAAATGGTAATAGTAAATGGATTACAAATACAAAATCAAGGTCATCAGTTCATTCTTTTAGAGCAGAATTTGATGCAATAATTATTGGTGGCAACACATTAAGAAAAGACAATCCAATTTTGACTACCAGAGGTAAAATAAATCCTGAGCCTTTGCGAGTTGTTTTCACAAAAAGTTTAGATCTTCCTTCAAAATCTAATCTTTGGGATTGTGATAAGGCAAAAACTTTACTTATATATGATTCTTCTACAGCAAATGAAAGCTACCTCGCAAGGATTCCAAAATGTGTTGAGGTTGAAAAGGTATCATCAGATAATCCAGAGTTAATTTCAAAGATACTTGCTAAAAGAGGTTGTAATAAAGTTCTTTGGGAATGTGGCCCCAGATTAGCTACAGCTGCGATTAAGTCTAACTGTATTCAGGAAATTATTACTTTTATAGCTCCAAAAATTTTAGGTGGAGAAAATAGTATGAATCCATTTGGTGATTTTGAATTTAGAGAAATGGATGAAGTTATTAAATTAAGTGATTCTAAGGTTAGTTTGTTTGGCAGTGATATATGCATAAAGAGTTCTTTTAAAAAATAATTTTAATTGTAATTTTATGGGGTCAAATACCGTACGGTTCTTACCCAAAAAAAATTATACAGATACGGAAACTCTTCGTTTAGTTTATAATAAGTTCAAAATTGTCCACAACTATGCCAATAAGACAAGACGATAATCAACCTAATAGAAGATTTGGAATTGTAAATATTATATTGATTGGGGTTGGAGCATTACTTTTGTTTAGTAGTCTTTTCCCTAACCAAAATATGCAAATCCCTAGAGTTCCTTACTCTTTATTTATTGATCAGGTTAATGATGGAGAGGTTAAGCGTGCTTATATCACTCAAGAACAAATTAGATATGAGTTAAATGGAGCTGAAGAAGGGGCACCTTCAGTTTTAGCAACTACCCCAATTTTTGATATGGACCTCCCACAAAGGTTAGAAAGCAAAGGGGTCGAATTCGCTGCCGCGCCTCCAAAGAAACCTAATTTCTTTTCAACCATTTTGAGCTGGGTTGTTCCTCCTTTGATTTTTATTCTTGTTTTACAATTCTTCGCCAGAAGAAGTATGGGAGGCGGGGGTGCTCAAGGAGCTTTAAGTTTTACTAAAAGTAAAGCTAAAGTTTATGTGCCCGATGATGAATCGAAAGTAACTTTTGCAGATGTAGCTGGTGTTGATGAAGCTAAAGATGAATTAACAGAAATAGTTGATTTTTTAAAAAAACCAGAGAGATATACTGATATAGGAGCACGAATCCCTAAAGGTGTACTTCTTGTAGGACCTCCAGGAACAGGAAAGACTCTTCTTTCAAAAGCTGTTGCGGGTGAAGCAGAAGTCCCTTTCTTTATTATCTCTGGTTCTGAATTCGTTGAACTTTTTGTGGGGGCAGGAGCAGCAAGAGTTAGAGATTTATTTGAACAGGCTAAGAAAAAAGCGCCATGTATCATATTTATCGATGAATTAGATGCTATTGGAAAAAGTCGATCAGGTTCAATGGGAGTTGTTGGTGGTAATGATGAGAGAGAACAAACTTTAAATCAGCTTTTAACCGAAATGGACGGATTTGCATCCGCTGATAAGCCGGTCATAGTATTAGCAGCCACCAACCAGCCTGAAGTTCTTGACGCAGCACTTTTAAGACCTGGTAGATTTGATAGACAAGTTTTAGTTGATAGACCCGATTTATCAGGTAGAAAAACAATATTAGAAATTTATACAAAAAAAGTAAAGCTTGCAGATTCAATAGACTTAGATTCTATTGCCCAAGCTACAAGTGGTTTCGCAGGCGCTGATTTGGCTAACATGGTCAATGAAGCTGCTTTACTTGCAGCCAGAGCAAAAAGAAAAAGTGTAGAACAACAAGACTTAAGTGAGGCAATTGAAAGAGTTGTTGCTGGTTTGGAAAAGAAAAGCCGTGTTTTGCAAGATGATGAAAAGAAAGTCGTTGCGTATCATGAAGTTGGTCATGCAATAGTTGGTCATCTCATGCCAGGAGGTTCAAAAGTTGCAAAAATTTCAATTGTTCCCAGAGGTATGAGTGCACTTGGTTATACTCTTCAATTGCCAACTGAAGAAAGATTCTTGAATTCGAAGGAAGAACTAAAAGGACAAATAGCTACACTTCTTGGAGGAAGATCAGCAGAAGAGGTTGTATTTGGGAAAATAACAACTGGCGCTTCAAATGATTTACAAAGAGCTACTGATATAGCAGAACAGATGGTTGGGACTTTCGGAATGAGTGATATTCTTGGCCCCCTTGCTTACGATAAACAAGGTGGAGGTCAGTTTTTAGGAAATGGAAATAATCCTAGAAGATCTGTTAGCGATGCTACTGCTCAAGCAATAGATAAAGAGGTTAGAGATCTAGTCGATGATGCACATGAAACTGCACTTAATATCTTGAGGAACAATCTATCTCTTCTTGAATCAATTTCTCAAAAAATCCTCAAAGAGGAAGTCATAGAAGGTGAGGATCTCAAAACTCTTTTAGCAGAAAGTAAAATGCCTGCATAGTAGAATTTAGGTTTAATACTTAGTTAGATGCTAAAACCAATCAAGCTTGCAAATGAAAATTTTTTATCAAGCTTGGATATATCAATTGAGGAATTTTTTCATATTTTAAAAATTGCTAAAAATTTTAAAAACAAAGACTTAAATATTAAACTCGAAGATAAAGTTTTGGGACTTATTTTTGATAAGTCCTCTACTCGTACAAGGGTTAGTTTTCAGGTGGCGATGTCAAGACTTGGCGGCACAACAGTTGATCTAAATCCCTCCACTTCCCAAATTGGAAGAGGCGAACCAATAAGAGATACAGCAAGAGTGTTAAGTAGATATTGTGATGTTATTGCTATAAGAACTTTTAAACACTCTGATTTAGAAGAGTATGCAAAATGGTCCTCTAAACCAGTTATCAACGCCCTTACAGATTTAGAACACCCTTGTCAGGCTTTGGCTGATTTTATGACAATTAAAGAGGAATTTGTTGATTTGAAAAATGTGGTCTTGGCTTTTATAGGTGATGGTAATAATGTCGCTAACTCTCTTATTTTGTGCGGAGCTTTATTAGGGATCGAAGTTAGAATTGCATGCCCTAAAGGTTATGAACCAAATTCTCTTGTAATCAATAAAGCCTATGAAATATACAAAAATAAAAATTTATTGAAAATCACAAATGATCCCAATGCTGCTGCTTTAGGGGCAAATGTTCTCTATACAGATGTTTGGTCATCTATGGGGGAAGAAAAGCAAAAAGAAAAAAAAGATAAAGTTTTTCGTGGATTTACTATTGATAGTGATTTAGTAAATAAGGCTGATAAAGATGCAATTATTCTTCATTGCCTTCCAGCCTATAGATCTAAAGAGATTACTGATAAAGTATTTGAAAGTAGTAAGAGTAGGATATTTGACCAAGCTGAAAATAGAATGTATTCTCAGCAAGCTCTTTTATCTTGCCTTATTTCTTGAAAATATTGCAATCTTTGATCTGAAGAGGTACAAATGTATTAGAGTACATTTGTTTTATGGCTAATTCATCGGAGGTAAATCTTACAGATGCTCAAAATGAGCTTCTTGGATGGATAAAAGATTATATGAAAAGTTATCAGCATAGCCCCTCTATTAGGCAAATGATGCAGGCTATGGGATTGAAATCTCCAGCACCTATCCAAAGTAGATTAAGACATTTGCAAGAGAAAGGTTATATCTCTTGGCAAGAAGGTAAAGCAAGAACTCTTCAAATAGTTGAGGATATCATAAATGGAATTCCAATTATGGGATCTATTGCTGCTGGAGGATTAATTGAGACTTATGCAGATGTTAATGAAAGTTTAGATATATCTGAGGTTTTCCAAAGAAAAGATGTATTTGCTTTAACTGTTAATGGAGACTCCATGATTGATGCCTGTATTGCTAATGGAGATATGGTTTTAATGGAACCAATAAATGATTCCTACTCATTAAGGAATGGCACAATAGTAAGTGCGATGGTTCCAGGTTTGGGAACTACCCTTAAGTATTTTTTTAAAAGGGGTGAAAAGATTTTTTTAGAGGCGGCTAATCCCTCATATGAGCCTATTGAGCTAAATTTAGATCAGGTTGTTTTTCAAGGTAAACTTTTAGCTGTTTGGAGAAAAATATAATTTATAAAAAATTTAAAACTCAACTTAATTAAATCAAAAATTAATATATGATAAATATTTACTAGGTAAAGCTGTTGAAAAAAAATATTTTTTATCTAATAATATTTATAAATTGTTTTATTTCCTTTGGCAATAATTCTTTATTTGCAAAATGTTTTTTTCAGAATTGCCATACTTCAAAAAAAGAGTCCGCTAATTTTTTAGCTACTATTTCTGAAAAGAATTATCTATTAGATGATCAATTTAAAAATATCTTAATTAAAGAAGATATAGAATTAAAAGAAATATTTGAAAATATTTTTATTTCTAATGAAGCCATTTCTGAAAGAAGTAATGAAAAAATAGGATATGAAATAGAATCTGATATCCAATATTCTAGGAATGATGTTTTTTTTGCAGAAGGCAATGTAAAAATTATTTTATCTAATGGAGTTTTTGAATCCCAAAAAATATCTTTTGATAGAAAAAACAAGATCTTTAAGGTCTATGGGAAATTTACATTTGAAAGCGGCGACCAATTTTTAGATGGAGATTATCTCGAATATGATTTTTTAAACTCTAGTGGTGTTCTCAAAAATGTATATGGATTAATAAATTTAAAAACTATAAGCGAAGATTTAAATTTCAAAAATAATTTATTTGAAGATGAGAATTGTCCAACAAATGAAGCAAATACTATCGATTTACCCTCCGAAGTTGAATTGCTAGATAACAGTATCCTTACACTTAAAAGTCAGTTAAATTTACAACCATCATTAAATCTAGATTTTGAGACAATAAATAAATGGCGATTCAAATCAGAAAAAATATTTTTGAACCAGAATTCATGGAATACTGATTTAATTTATTTTACAAATGACCCTTACAACAAACCTCAGCTTTTACTCAAAAGTAAGAATTTTTCAGGGGAAATTAATAATGGAAAAATTAATTTATCAAGTAATTCTAGTAGAATTATTTTAGATGATAAGTTTGTAATACCATTAGGTAAAAGAACTATTAAAGATAGTGAGGTTTATGCAAGGTGGGGAATAGGTTATTCAGAAGATGATAAAGATGGGGTATTCATATCAAGAAAATTCGATCAAGTCGATTTATCAAGAAATATTCAATTGGATATAATTCCTTATTTTTTGATTCAAAGAGCTATCAAGGGGGAATCAAATGCTTTTAGGCAAAAAAACTCTTCTTTATTTAGTGATAATGTTAAGGTCGATAATTTAGATATATCTGATTATTTTGGTTTAAATGCATATATTTCTGGAACATTCTCTGACTGGTATTTAAAAATAAATTCAAATTTAAAGACATTTAATCCAGAAAGACTATATGATTCAATTTCCTCTGATTTACAATTATCAAAAAATCTTATAAGCATAACGAATGATGAGACAAATAATTTTAACCAAATATGTAATTATCGTAATTTAGGTAATCCATATAAGAATTATTCCTTGGATTTTGGCTTATATGGTATCTACGATAAAGATGATATCTATACTGCTTATGGAGGTAAAATTTACAGTAATTACACGATTGAGAAAGATAATACAGAAAAAATCTATAGCTTAATATTAGACCTTGGAGATTTCAATGCTAAAAGAAATGAAAATAACGATCTTTTAGATTTAAGTAGATATGGTTATATTTCATCTATATCTCAAAATTATAAATTAGTTGATTTTGGTCCCAAAAATCAGAAATATAATCAAACTAATAAATTTTCTTCTAGTATCGTAAATCAAGGCCTTTTCTTAAATACTAAGATATCTTCAGGTACTTATGAATATAGTAATGCTAGTTCACAATCTATTTATTCCTTTGAGTTAGGTCCAAAAGTTGTTTATGGAAAGTTAAGTCAAAGACTTTTCGATTTTACAGAGTTTGAAATTATCCCTCAATTTATTGTAAAAAAGGGAAATAGTCCTTTTGCTTTTGATGGATTTAATAATGATTCAAGAATAAAAATAGGTTTAAATCAGCAATTATATGGTCCTATTATTATGGGTATTAAAGCAGATTATAATATCAATACTAATTCTTCTTCTTATGGTAATTTAGAAAATAAAGAGTATACAATTGGTATAAGCAGAAGGGCATATTCTGTAAAACTCTCTTATTTAGAAGAGGAAAAAACAGTATTTTTTGGTTTTGAAATATTTGATTTTGGTTACAAAAATAATTCTCCAAGTTTTTAGGTTTTTCTTTATTAAAAGTAGTTATTTAAAAAAAGTTTTTTAAATATTCCAGATTATTAATATCATCATTAGCTAATGTATTTACTATTTCTTTAATTAGCTTTTTTATTCCTTTTTCTAAAGGAATTTTTGAGTGCCAGCCTAGTGAATGTATTCTTGATATGTCTAAATTTTTTCTATATGTACCATCAGGTTTGCTTTGATCCCAAATAATCTTGCCCTCGAATTGACAAAAGATAGCTATTTTTTCAGCAAGTTCTTTAATTGATATTTCTTCTCCAGAGCCAACATTAAGATAATAAAGCTTTTCATTATTATTTTTTTTTGGAGCGTAATTATCGTCAGGATTCCATTTTTCTAAAACATGAATACAAGCTGAAGCAAAATCATCAACATGTAAAAATTCCCTTAAGGGCTTTCCTGATCCCCAACATGTTACAAAATTGGAATTATTTTTTTTTGCTAAGATGAATTTCTTTAATAGTGCTGCCAAAACATGACTATTTTCTGTATGGTAATTATCTCCAGGACCATATAAGTTTGTTGGCATTAGTGAAATTGCATCAAATCCATATTGAGTTCTAATAGTTTCGCATAATTTTAATCCAGCAATTTTGGCTATTGCATAAGGTTCGTTCGTTTTTTCTAGGTGTGAGCCTAAAAGCTCTTCTTCTTTTATTGGGAGATTTGGAAACTTAGGATATATGCAACTGCTTCCTAAAAATAATAATCTTTTTGCTCCACTTAGCCATGCCGCCTCGATAATATTTTGTTGGATTTTCAAATTCTCAGATATAAATTCATAAGGGTATTTATTATTTGCATAAATTCCACCAACCTTTGCTGCGGCAATAATAACAATTGAAGGTTTTTTTGCTTTAAACCAGGATAAAACGTTTTGATATGAAGTTAAATCTAGATCTTTTCTTGTATTAAGAAATATTTTGCCTCCATATTTGTCATTGCAGTATCCTTTTTTTAAAAGTGATTTGACTATGGCTTGTCCCACCATTCCATTATGCCCAGCCACATAAAAACTTTCATTTTTCTCTAAATAATTGAGCATTATTCTTTTGGTAAATTTAATTCATATCCTTTCTTAATTAGAAGAGATTCCTTTTGAGCTAACTCTTTATCATTTTGAATCATATCATTCACTAAATCCTCAAGTTTTGTTTTTGGATACCAACCTAATTCTTTGTTCGCTTTAGTTGAATCTCCAACCAGTGTATTTACTTCGCAGGGACGAAAATACTTTTTATCTATCTTAATAACTATTTTCTTATTATCTTTTCTTCTACCGACTTCATTAACTCCAGATCCTTCCCAATAAATCCCTCCCCAGCCTAGCTGTTGAGCAGCAAGATCTATAAATTTTCTAACACTCTCTTGCCTTCCAGTAGCTACTACATAATCATCAGGCTTTTCTTGCTGAAGTATTCTCCATTGAATCTCGACATAATCTTTTGCATGTCCCCAATCTCTTATGGCATCAATATTTCCCATATATAAATATTCTGAAAGCCCAAGATCAATTTGTGATAGGCCTCTTGTAATTTTTCTGGTGACAAAAGTTTCACCTCTTCTTGGACTTTCATGATTAAATAAGATGCCATTACATGCAAATATGCCATAAGACTCTCTATAGTTTATAGTTATCCAGTGTGCGTATAACTTTGCAACTCCATAAGGGCTTCTGGGATAGAAAGGAGTCTTTTCACTTTGAGGTACTTCCTGTACTAATCCATAAAGTTCTGATGTACTTGCCTGATAAAATTTTGTTTTTTCAACTAATTTTAAAATTCTTATAGCTTCTAGAATTCTTAAGGTTCCTAAAGCATCGCTATTTGCCGTATATTCAGGAGATTCAAAACTTACTGCCACATGACTTTGAGCACCAAGATTATAAATTTCATCTGGCTTCACTTTTTGGATGATATTCATTAAATTGATACTGTCTGTTAGATCTCCATAATGGAGAAAGAAATTTGGATTCTCAGTATGGGGGTCTTGATATAAATGGTCAATTCTTTGAGTATTAAAAGAACTTGCTCTTCTTTTTATTCCATGTACTTCATAATCTTTTTGGAGAAGGAATTCTGATAAGTAACTTCCATCTTGACCAGTAACTCCAGTAATTAGTGCTTTTTTTTTCATATAATTGAAACTTTTGAAGTACTTATTTGATTCTATAATTTATCTTTATTATTAACCAGAAATTTATATTTAAAAACTTTCTTAAATAAATTAATTGAATTAAAGTACATATTTTTAAAACTTGAAAAATAAAAAATTATTTACTTATCTAGAGCAATTGTGATTTAAAGCCTAAAGTTTAATTATTATTTATGTTAAGGGGCCATAGCTCAGCTGGTAGAGCACCTGCATGGCATGCAGGGGGTCAGGGATTCGAGTTCCCTTGGCTCCACTTTTTATGATTAAGGCATAGGTTTTCAGAGACTGTTTAGAGATAAAAAATATTTGCAGCAAATTTTCTAGGGTTTTTTGAGCAATTTTGTTATGTATATTTTCAAGATAAAAATTTATCCTCGAGAAAAAACTTAATCAATTAACTCAAAAAAGGTTTACTTATATTATAAATATCTTCTGGTAGACAACATATTAAATTATCTTCATATAATTTTCTTAAAAGTTTTTGATACTTCCCAATAAATTGAGGATATTCTTTATTAAAGAAAATATCATTATGAACTAAAAAAGAAATAATACCTCCAACTTTTTTCAAATGTTCATATTCAAGATTAAATTCATCTTTGTTATCAGAATGCCAAAATAATTGATCCATAAAAATTGTAGGAATAAATAATGTTTTAATATTTTGGCTTTGATGAATTAATGGACCTGCAATCCCAAATCTAAAGCCTAATGAATCATGCCAAGATAAGCTTTCATCAATCTTTATTCCACAATCATTTAGTAATTTTGCATCCTTATGGAAATCGAAAATAAAATAATGTGCTCTTCCAGATATAACTTTCTTTTTTAAATTTCTTCTAAGCACTAATAATTGATTTTTTAAACTTTTATCATTTTTAAAGCTATCGAAATTATAATGTAATCCGATTGACCAACCTTCAGGAATCGACCTTGCAAAATTTAAAGTTTCTCTTTCAGATGATCTTGGACCATATCTTCCCCTCTTCCCAAATAAAAAATAAAAAGATGATTTATAGTCAAATTGTCTTTCAATATCTATCATTCCAAATATAGAATTTCCATAATTTCTATATGGAAAAAAAATTGCCCTTATAAATCCACTGAAATATTTTTTTATATCTTTAAAATTAAATTTAATAAATGCTAATAATAACCTATAACTTCTTATTGATTGGGATAAGAAATCATTTGAGCGTAATAAATCTATATCATGTGAAATAATTAATTTTATTGGGGATATAAATTTCTCTACAGGTTCTGAAAAATTATTAATTAATAAGGTCGCTTTGAGGAATATAAAATTTGCATTATTTAAATGCGGTTGATTATCAAGTCTTAAATTATGATATTCAACTTTATTACTAATTATCCTTCCCAATTTATCTTTATTTTTATTACTGTTGTCACTGTTAATAAATAACTGAAAAGAAGAAATAATATCCCAAGAAGGCAATATTAAATTTCTTTTTGTATCAAAATAAAATAAAGGATTTTCATTTGAAGGGTAAGAGTGCCATTTTTTTGGTTTTAAAATTTTATCCCAAAGAATCAAATCAACATTATCAATATTTGTTTGCCAACTAATTGTTTCTTGATTTTTTGATTTTATGGGATTTAGAGGAATTAATATAGCAGATTTTAGCTTTGAAGAAATATTATTTTGATCATTTATGTTTATAAATTTTATTTTTGAAAAGACAGAAAATCCTTTATCATTAAATTGAAATTTAGATAAGATTTTAAGATTCTTAATTAATAAAATAAAAATTTGTATCTTTGATTCCATTAAAAGATAGATCCTAAATTCATTAATCTTGTAAATAAAAAATTTTCAGATAAATTCTCCCAGTTATATCTCTTATCATTAGAAATATTTTTAAAAACAAAATCAGAGCCTTTATTAAAAAAAATAAAACCTTTTCTTCTCAAACAATTTCTAAATATAGAATTATTTATATTAGGATCCCATGTATATATAGAGTGAGCCCCCATATTAAATACTCTTTTTTCTAATTCATTTATTAAAGCATTACCAATTTTATGTCCATTAGTATTATCTTTTATAGAGAAATCAATAATACATGCCCTTCTATCCTCATTCATTCCAAAAAAAATATATCCTAAGGGTAATTTACTTTTCGAATGATCAAAAGCGAAAATAGTAATTGGTTTGCAAAATGGGTTCTGTGCGAATCTCCAACTAAAAAAGTCTTTATTTCTTTCAATAAAAATATCTTTATTATTTTTATTAATATTATTTACATATGTTAAAAAAAGTTCCTCTGAAAATTTGATATCTTTAATTAGAATAAAGTTTTTCCTATTGGATCTGACTTTATAAATTAAATTTGTTATGAATGAAATTACTAATTGATAGAAAATTATAATTCTTGAAATGAATGATAAATAATTTAAATAATTATTTTTTTCTGATAGATAATATTGCAAAGCATCAGATCTTATCAACTTTATCCAGCTTTTTGTTTGATATGGTGAAGAAAAGCCAATTCTATTAAATGACTTAATTTTAGGAGTAAAACCCCAAATAAACTTAAAATCATATTTTTCAATATTTACCAATATAAATTCATATAATCTGGAAAATGTATTGTATTTGTATGCTTTCCTAATAACTAATGTCTCTTCACTTTTGGCTGTGAAAAATGTTCTTTTATCTAACCTAAAAATCATTGGAATCAAAGCTTGTGTTCCAACTATTTCTCCATTTAATTCAGCTATTGCTAAAAATTTATCTTTAGATTTAATTATCTTATTAATAAAAATCCATTTAGCCTGATTGATTGTTCTATTTGTTTTGTAATATTTATTGTAAAATGCATTGACATTTTCTAAATCATTATCATTAGCCCATCTTAAAATTAATTTATCTTCTTTAGGATTAATAAATTTTTTTTTATCAACCATTAACGCCTTACTCCACCAAATAAAATTGAACTACCAGATATAAATTTAGGCTGGTCTTTAAGAGATAAAATATATTTTGCAATTTCTTCAGGAGTTGGAGATGCTTTAGAAGACTGCTTAGATATCATAAATTCTTTTTGCATCTTTGAAAGATTTTCTGTCATTGGGGTATCAATTAGACAAGGATGAATTTTAATAAAACTTACTCCTAAACGAGATAAATCTGCAGCTAATATTTCAAAGCCTTTATCCAAGGCAGCCTTTGAAGATGAATAAATTACCTCTCCATGTATATCTAGCATAGAGGCAATACTTGATATTGCAATTGCAGTACCTTTTACTCTTGATAATTCTTTCATTAAACTAGATGTAATAAATAAAGGAGCCAAAGTATTTACCATATAACTATCATTCAATTCTTGTATGCCTAATTTATTACTAGCAGTGCTTTTCATTATTCCAGCACTATGAACTATTAAATCAATCTTTGAAGTTATATTTTTAATTTTTACTATCAGATCATTAAGTTGACCTTTATCAGTGAAATCGCAATAGATATATTGAGCTTTTGGTACTTTAGGATCTCTTCGAGAGATAAGAATAAGAGATTCTTTATCGTCTATATTTTCTACTAATGATTTACCTATCCCAGAAGATGCCCCAGTAATTATTTTCATTAATATCTTAATAATATTTTTTTTCAATTATATATTTACAAGTAAATTAAGCAACTAAAAACATATTTCTTTTTGCTAAGCAATTTTTAATATATTTTGTTTTAACAAATAAGAATATAAACAGAAAGTTAGTATTGAATCAATAAAATTTTAAATATGAAATTTTCATCCAATTTAAGTTTTTAAAAATTCATAACATGCATAAATCTCTGCAATTTATCCATTCGCTAGATGATGACCATTTTCATTAAATTTTGTTTTAATAAAAACTCTCTATGTTCATAATTAAGTTCTAAACTTTCGATTGCTTCAAATCTCTTATGAAGAATTTTTAATTCTGTTTAAATTTATTATGTTGGCGATGTAAAAAAGCATTAATCATTCTATTGGATATCTATATAAATAAAAACTATTTAATATTTAACTTCTGAATATATTGGGATGTCTAAAGACTTTGCGCCTTCTAAAAAACCTAATTCAATAATTACAGATAAAGCTAATATTTTTTTGTTTTTTTTCTTTAACATATCAATTACACATTGAACGGTCCCTCCAGTTGCTAAAAGATCATCAACAATCACAAACTTTTTAAATGGTAAAATTGCATCCTCTTGTATAGTTAAAATGTCTTGACTATATTCCAAACCATAGCTTTTTTCTAAAACTAATCCAGGCAGTTTATTTTTTTTTCTTGCCATTATTAGCGGTTTTTTTACTATTTTAGCTATTGGACTACCAAAAATAAATCCTCTTGCATCAATAGCGATTATCGCATCAGCATCTTTGAAAAAAGAATATTTCACAATTTTATCAATCAGATCTGAGAATAATTCTGGATTTGCAATTATTGGACTAATATCTTTGAAAATAATATCTTTTTTCGGGAAGTCAGGATAATCTTTTATTGTGTTTTTAAGCCTTTCTGATAACATAATTCTACTGATTTAATTTAATTATATTGCTAAATAATAAAAAAGATTATTCTCATATTGGTATTCTCTCAGCTATGCCTGAAGAAGTAGGTATTATTTTAGATAATCTTAAAAATGCAAAATCTTATAAGTTTGGCGATTTTGAATTATTTTCTGGTTATATTAATATCGATAGTTCAAAAGAAATATTTGTAACTACAGCTTGGAGTGGATGGGGAAAGGTAAGTGCAGCTAGAGCTACTACAAGATTATTATCAACAGATTATCACCTTCCTATTGATTTTATTCTTTTCACAGGAGTTGCTGGAGGTATTAATAAAAGATTAAAACAATGGGATGTTATCCTCGCTGACTCTCTTATTCAGCATGATATGGATGCAAGACCATTATTTGATAAGTATGTTATTCCCTCAATTAATCAGAAGAAAATTTATCCATGCCATTATTTATTAGAGAATGTATTCAATAACTTAAAAAATAATTTAATTAATGATGATTTTTCTAAATTTGGTTCTTTGTATAAAGGTTTAATAGGGACTGGGGATATGTTTATTTCTAATAATAATAAAATTAATAATTTATTAAAAGAAATACCTGAGCTTTATGCTGTCGAAATGGAAGGAGCTGCATTTGCTCAAGTCGCCTTTCAAGAAAAAGTAGACTGGCTTGTCATGCGAGTTATCTCAGATACAGCAAATTCAAATGCTTCTAATGATTTTGAAGATTTTTTAAAAGAATATAAATTGAATTCCTTTGCATTAATTAAAAGTTTTTTAGAAGTATTAAAAAATAAATAAGTTAAATTTTAATTCTTCTTCTTTTATAATTTTGTATATTATTGAATAAATTTTTTATTAAATAAAGTAATTTATGTCTTTTGAATTTTTGAAAAAAAGTAAGATCCTAATATCGCTACAATGTACCAAAAAGAAACAACTAAACTGTGAATAATAAGTAAATTAGATAAAGAAATACTTTTATTCATAAATTGAACTAAACAAATTGATGTAACTCCCAACAATAGGTTGATCATTTGCCAATAAAAATTATATTTCTCTTTTTTTCTTATAATCCAAATCATGCTTAATGGACTTGAGATAAACCTAAAATAAACAAGAATAATAGTTGATTTTACTAATATTACAGAATCAATCCACTTAGCGCCAAATACTATTGGGATAAATTTTGGGAAAATCAAATAAAATGGGAAAAGAAAAAAAGTTGCAATAAATAAGTTCAATAAAAGAAATCTTATAAAGGTTATTTTTGCATTTCCATTATTCTCGATTTCATTAGTACTATTTTTAATAAAAATATCTTGAATTGTGGAGGATAAGATTGACAGAGGAAACTCCATTACTTTTGTTGCGAATACATACTGCCCAAGAATATATAAGCCATAAAATTTACCAATTAAAAAAATAGTTATAAAATTATTTGATGTAGACATGATATTTGATGGATTTGTCCAAAAAATATAAGAAATATATTTTTTTAAAAATCTTTTTGTAATAAAAAAGAATTTTAATAAGTTTATTTTGAGATCTATATACTTATTTACTTGAGAAATTAGGTAAATTGTTACCACAGTATTAGTTATTATCAAAGAATAAATCAGGCCTGATGTTCCATATCCATAAATACCTAAAAGTAAAGATAATGATGCTAATAAGGTTGAGAAAATAAGTTTGCAATAGGTTATTATATTTATTTTTTTATATCTAATGACAAAGTTTTTGAAGGTTCTATAAATATTATAAATCCAAGAAATTAGAGGAATAAATAGGATGAAATTTTGATCACTATGTGAGAAGTTACTCTTCGTATATATAAACAAAAATATATAAATTATTAGATTTAATAAAAAGGAGATAAATATTGGTATAAGAAGAGTATATTGTTGATTCTCATATTTTTTTTCTATATATATAGTATTTTCTAAAGCTAAAGATGAAAAATTACTAAATATTATAGATGCTCCAATAATTAAAGAATAATTACTTATAACTTCAGGATCGTAAATTCTACTTATTACAGGCAGTAATAATATTGGAACTAGATTATATAGAATATTGCTTCCAAAATAAATATAATAATTTCTTTTGTTTAGAAAAAACTCTTTTATTTCAGTTAAAAAAATTGCACTTTTTATTTTCATATTAATTTCAGTCAAAAGGATTAAAAATATTTAATATAAAATTCTTCAGTTTATCGAATCGCTTTTTGGGGATTATAAATTTAGTTAGCTTTATTATTTTTATTATTAAAGAATAATATTTCCAGTAAGAAAATTCTTTAATTAATAAAATCCAACTATTAAAGTAAAAAAATATTTTATTTGTTTTTTTAATAAAAAGATCATTCTTATTCATCTTATTAATTGTAAGTGATAATATTCTTTCTACTAAATATTCTTCTCTTAATTCCTTGATACCAATAAATTTTTCTTTGCATTGTGATGCAATTTTATTATATAATTTTTCATTTTTTAATTTTTTTATAACCTCATCAATATTTGAATAGTCTTTATTTAAAGGAATATAGTGAACATCTGGCGACATGATATTTGAATATGAATCTATTAGTGCAATTTGAACTGTTTTGGATAAAGCAGCTTCGATATTTCTTGGAGATATCATTGTAAAAATATTTTTTTTATCTTGATTTTTGAAGCATTTATTTTCTATATCTTTAAACTGAATTGAGCCATTTGATTTTATAAAATTTATAATACTTTCTCTAATTAGTCCTTTTGGATCATGAAGAGAACTTCCAGAAGGTGCTACTAAACAGAATTTCGAATCACCCAATCGTTTATACCAATCTTCTCCTAATAAAAGATCTTCCTTTTTCGTGGATATATCAATATTAAAGTCTTTTAATAGTATAGGATGATTTAAAAATCTTTCTGCGATTTCCTTTTTTAATTGTCCTAAAAATCCATAATTAGCAGGTAAATTTGAGGCTCTATAAAAGATATCAATTTTTCTATCTTTGAAATGTTTTGGTTTTTCCCAGTATTTTATTATTTCATCATTTATATAACCTGTATAACCAATCTCAATTTTGCCTTGACAATTAAATTTTGGATAAAGAATATCCCATTTATCTGGACATACTGTAAATAATTTATCTATTTCCCAATTACACATCAATTCATCAAGAAGTGAAGAACCCTCATAATCATCTTGGGGCATAGCTACTTTATAAGCATTTGAGTTCTTAATAAAATCATATTCTTTTAAGATCTTTTTAAATGAATTTCTATCATTTCTAGCACTTAAAAAAGAAGAAAATAAAACAATTAATTGATAATCTAAATTCTTAAAATAATTAGGTAGTTTAATATTTGAATTATGAACGATAACATTATTTTTATCTGATAATTTATTAAATATATTTTCTAATTGATTATTGGTTTTAAATCTTTTCTTTGGATGTTCTAACCTACTTAAACAAAGTATATTCATTTATTTTATATTTCTATCATCAAAAAAAGATAAAATTGAAAGATGTTTTTCAATATGTTTTTGAATATCTGAATAATTATCCTTTGTCCATTTAATTGTTTTTTGAATTCCTTTTTCAAGTGATGTACTGGCGGTAAAACCTAACTCATTTTTTGATTTAATTGTACTTCCGAATCTTTTTCCAGAGTTATCCCAGTTTCTTTTTGGTAGTAAATCCAAATCCCTTTTATTTCCAGTAAATTTATTTATCAAAATTGCTAAATCTTTTATAGAAGTTTCAAAGCCAGAAGCTAAATTATATGATTCTCCGGGTTTGCCCTTCTGAGCTATATCTACTAGACCCTTAGATATATCTTCTACATAAATGAAATCCCTCGTAGCTTCACCGCCATTATATAATTTTAAACTTTCATTATTTATTGATTTCCAAATAAAAGTTGGAATAACGTTTCTCCAAATAGTATGTGATGTACCTCTCCAACTACCAGCACCTAAAATTTCTTTAGGACCATAAACATTTTGAAATCTTGCTTTTATGAATGGTAAATCAAATTGCTTAAAAAAGTAATTACCATATAATTCTCCGACTAATTTTGATATTGAATAGGGACTATCTTGAAATAAATCGACATTATCACTCTCGAATGTTGCCGTTGCTTTTTTATATGTTTTACTTGCTACCGCACAACCAGCTGCTGAATATATAACAGCTTTAAGGTTTGGGAAGTTTTTAATATGGTTATAAAGTTTAAGGTTTGGAAGTAAGTTATTATTATGATCTTCAATAGGATTTTTTATAGAAGACTGATTTCCATGATAGCAGGCAAGATTAAATACATAATCAATATCTTCTGGAATCTGAAAAAGTATTTCATCAGATATGATTGATCCATAAATAAATTTTATTTTTTTATTCCTGACTATATTATCTGCAGTTGAAGAAAGTAAATTATCAATTATCAAAATATATTTAGGATCATAATTTTTTATAATTAAAGAACATAAATTACTTCCAACAAATCCTGCACCACCTACTATTAATATCTTAGAATCCTTTAAATTATCTCTAACTTTGGTCATTTTATTAAATAGTTCTCGGGAAAAAGATAAATTTTCTTTCCATTATTTTTAATGAAAGCGGGTTCATATGGAGGACAATAACATGCTCTTACAATTTTTTCGACTTTTTTAAAATCCCAACTTGGATTAATATTCTTTAATTTTTCGATATCTTTTTTGGAATAAAATTTACCTAAATCATTAATTTTTTCTCCTTCATGATTTTTGTATATTTTTTCTAGATTATCCATTAGTTTCTCTAATAAGTGAGTACCAATATTTATTGATTTCAATAATAGGCTATGAGCTGTTTCATTATCTTCAATTTCAAAAGATTCAGATAAAATTATCTTTCCTTGATCAACTACCTTATCTATCCAATGAATAGTACATGTATGCTTTTTTTCTTCATTAATTATTTCATGAGTTAAGGCATGATGACCTCTATATTCAGGTAATTTTGCATTATGAAAATTTATTATTTTATGATTAATCAAATTAATAATCTTTTCAGATATTATCCATTTATATTGGATAGATAAAATTAGGTCAATTTTTTCTTCTAAAATAATGTTTTCTATGATTTTTTCATCATGATAATTTGTTGATATTTCAAAGAAATTTATATTATTTACTTTGTTTTTGAAATTTATTATATTTTTTTTATCGGTAAGACAGAAAATTATTTTATGCGAAATTTCTTTATTAAGATAGTTATTTAAATAATTCTCAAAAAACTTACCTGAACCCAGTAAAAAAATATTCATCAATCTAAATTTTCTTCAATATAATTGATTATTCTTTTATTAATAATATTCTTATATAAATTATGACCTCTAATACTTAAATGAATACCATCAGGAAGTAATAGATTTTTAGAATTCAAATTAGAATTTTCGGTAATATGTTTGTTCCAATAATTTTCTATATCAATAATTTCTAAATTAAACTTTTTATGTAAATTTGTATGAACTTCCCTTATGTAAGTATTATATTCTTTATTTTTCTGTTCGTAATTTATATTTCTTAATTTAGTTATTAATCCTTTAGAAGTAGGATGATTAGTATTTATAAAACATTTTTTTGCTCCAGACGCATAAATCCTGATTATTATTTCATTCAAATTTTCTATGAAAGAATTTGGACTCACTCTTGGTAATCCATAATCTGTATCCCAGAAATTACAATCATTAAGTCCAAATTGTATTATTACTAAATCTGGCTTATGAGAGGTACAGTCAAAATAAAGTCTCTCCAAAGCTTGTCTCGTAGTGCATCCATTAATACTTGGATTTTGAAGAAGAATATCATAACTTTTTTTTAAATTTATTAGTTTATCCGATAAATCATTTACCCATGTTTCAGAGGGACTTACAAGTTGTCCAAATCCTATAGAGTCACTAAAAATGTAAACTTTATAATTTAATTTTTCCAAATTTACTTATTACTTAAATGACTATATATGGTACTTATACCATTTTTTTCATACCAATCCAATTGTTTATTAAGCATCTCTTCTAATCCTCTTTTGGCAACCCATCCAAATTTATCTTCAGTTTCTTTTGGATCTAAAACTAACTCTTCTATATCATCATTTTGAATTTCTTTTATTTTAATTTCTTGAGAATTCTTTCCAAGAAACTTTGATATGTATTGATAAATCTCAAATATTGAAGAACCTTTTCCAGTAGAAACATTAAAAACACCATTTATTGATGGCTTTTCTAGAATTGACTTTATTAAATCTAGGAAATCATCTATATCAAGAAAATCTCTTACTGCTTTAGTACAAAAACACTGATCATTATTTTTTAATCTTTTATAGAAAGTTGGAATAGGACCTATTGATAAATAAGGACTACAAATATTAGCAATTCTTAAAGAGACAATATTTTCAAAAGTATTTAATAGATAAGATTCACCTGCGGTCTTTGATATGGAGTAACTTGTATTAGGATTATTGGCTTGATCTAATGTTATAGGGGATTTAATTACCTTTCCATAACAAAGTGCTGTTTGGAAATTGATTATTTTTTTTATATTGTACTTTGATGAAAGTTCGCTTATATTTACGGCTCCTAATATATTTGTATTTATATCTTCTACCCAATTTAATGGATCTTTGTATGAAGCTGCACTATTGAAAATTATTTCAGGCTTGAATTTTGAAAATACCTTATCTAGAAAAAACTTATCTGCTATTGAACCTTCAAAAACAACTAAATCTTTCTCTTTGGATGAAATTTTTTTACTTGTACTAAAGTTATCAACAATGCATACTTGACAATTTTCTTTCAAGAAAAATTTAGTTAAATTTTTTCCTAATGTTCCCGCTCCCCCAGTAATAAGAATTTTTTTAAAATTCATTTTAATTTTAAATGTGTATATTCACCAAGTGTGCCAAACTTATCATAATACTCTATTGCATTTCTAACAGTTGTATCGATATCTGTGAAAGAAATATATCCAAAATCATCAAATGTTTTTTGAGGGTCTAAAAGTATTGAGAAAGTATCATCATCATTTATTGGTTTAATCTCTGGTTCTGGATAATTATTAAGATTCATTGCATTAACTACGGCATTATATAGATCTAAAATTGCAATATCTTTGCCACTAGAAAAGTGGTAAGCTCCACTACCTATTCCGTCGCAAGCTTTAACAACTATTTTTGCTAAATCTTGCACATACACAAAGTCTCGCCTAGTTTGCGTTACGAAACATTTTTTTTCATCTTTAAGTCTTTTATAGAAAATTGGTAATGGTCCAGCAACGTTTCTTGGGCCAATGACATTAGCAAGCCTAAAAGTGACATAATCTAATCCAGATAGTTCAAGATAAAGCTCATTTGCTGTTTTACTAATAGCATAACTACTACCTTCTGGATTTCTTATGTCATTTAGTCTAATTGGATTTGAGATTGGATTTAATCCATAGCATAATGCTGTTTGAAAATATATAAATCTTTTAGTTTCATTTTCTAAGGCAGCTTTAATAACATTCGTAGCCCCTACACAGTTTGTCAATGTATCTTCATACCAATCATTAGGATCTTTATAAGAGCAAGCAGCATGAATTACACAATCTGGTTTAAATTGTTGGAAGAGTGTATTTATTAATTCTCTATTAGAAATAGTATCAACAACAATTTTTAAATTATTTTTGTTCTTGAGATGTTCTATTCTTCCCGTAGCTAAGTTATCAATAACGCAAACTTCGTCTCCTCTAGCTAAGAGTAATTCTGCAATATGTGAACCAATTTGTCCTAAACCGCCAGTTATTAGATGCCTCATTTACAAAAAAATTAATTGAATAATAATAACATGTGGCCAATTATTTAATTTATAAGATCTTTCCAAGATTTGTGTTTGTCATGAAATTCTTGGTACCAGAGTTCAAGAGAGATAAATCCCCATATTTTTCTGGAAAATTTATTTTCAGATTCAATATTACTTAAAACATTAGATCCTCTAATGTAAGGTCTATTTTTAAGTTTCATATTTTGGAGAGTATCATAGGTAAACTCTTTTAGTTCATTTTTTATCCAATAATTCAAAGGTACTGGAAAGCCCATTTTATCTCTTCTATTGAGAATTGATTTTGGGAAAATATCTTTAAATGAATCTTTAAGAATTTTCTTAAGATTACCACCTTCAAATTTAATATCAGCTGGAATTTTAGCTGAAAATTCAACTAAGTCTTCATCAAGAAAAGGTAATCTACTTTCAAGACCATGGGCCATACTCATCCTGTCTTCAACTTGCAGTAATGCTGGGAGTAAACATTTAAAATCAAAATGAGTCATTTTATCAAAATAAGACTCTTTAAATATATTTTCTTGAGAATTAAAAATTTCAAGAAATTTTTTTTCAACATTATCAAAATTTAATTCATCAAATTCTATTTCATCTTTTAATTCATAAGATCTATTTATGAGATTTAAATATCTAATATCCATATCACCAAATAAATCTTTACTCCAAAATTTTTTTAGAAGTGGTTTATATTCTCTAAGTATTCCAAGATTTGGGATAATTGATTCTATAGTTACAACATAATTGCCATTTTTATAATTCCCATCTATAGCTGCTTTAAGGCTTTGTTCAAGATATGCAATTAGATACCTTGCATAACCTCCAAATATTTCATCACCTCCTTGACCCCCTAGCATTACTTTATAACTTTTACTTGCTTCTCGAGAAATCATATATTGAGGGAAAGAACCAACTCCAGCACAAGGGTAATCAAGATGATAAATTATTTTATTTATTTGATCTATGAAATCTTGAGCAATTATATCTTTTTTAAATAATTTTCCTTCAGATTTATTAGTGACATCTTTGGCATATGAACTTTCATCAAAGCCATCATAGTTTGTAAATCGACCATGAAATGCATCTTTAGAGAAATTTTTTTCATTTGCGCTAAGTGTATAAATTAAGCTTGAATCAATTCCACCTGATAAATAAGAAGCTATATCAACATCAGAAACACAGTGATTAGTTATTGATTTTTTAAGGAGGTATTTAATCTGTTCTTGAACATGATTTTTTTTAAAATTGAAATCAATTTTATAATTAATATCCCAATATTTTTTTATTTCAATATGACCATCTTCAATAGTCAAATAATGACCAGGCATAAGTTGTTTTATATTTTCAAAAAGAGTATTTTCTCCAATAAGAAATTGGAAGGTAAAATATTCACTTAAACAATCTTTATTAGTATTGATTCTCTCAAGAAAGGGCAGTAAAGCTTTTACTTCAGATGCAAAGTAGAAAATATTTTTAGAAATCATATAGTAGAAAGGTTTAATTCCAAATCTATCTCGCGCACAAAAAAGCTTTTTCTGCTTATCATCCCATAATGAGAATGAAAACATTCCTTTAAGATAATCCAAACTTTTTTCTTTGTATTTACTGTATAAGGCAAGTATTACTTCAGTATCAGTATTAGAAATAAAATCCCAATTATTTTCTAAATCCTTTTTTAATTTTAAATAATTATAAATTTCCCCATTATAGGTAATGACATTTTTATTAATTGATTGCATTGGTTGAGAACCATTGTTACTAAGGTCAACTACAGCCAATCTCCTGTGGCCAAAACCAATATTATTTGATTTGTTAATCCATGTACCTTCTCCATCAGGACCTCTATGTTCTATTAACTTTGATTGAAGAAGTAATTTTTTTTCTAAATAAGGAATTTCACCTCTATCAAGTGAAATTTGACCAATAATTCCACACATAATCTAACTTAAAATTTTATTTAAAAAATCTTTGGCGTTTTTATCAGGATTGAAATATGATTCAGCAAATTCTCTAGACTCTTTACCTTTTTTTTCTCTTAATTCTGGATTTATTATTAGTTCTTTTAAAACTTCATAGATATTTTTGGGGCTAGCTTCAATGATTGGAAGTTTGCTGTATTCAGGAAATTGTTTAAAGAAAAATTCTTTCCATGATCTTCTTAAATAACATATAACTGGTTTACCCAAAGACATTGTCTCTACTCCTGTTGATCCCCACCATCCATAAATTAATTGTTCAACAACAATATCTGCTTGTATCTGATAATATCTCATATCGGAACTTTTTATATTATTTAAATAAACGTATTCAATATTATATCCTTCTGATTTTAATCTTTCAAATGCTCTATAAACGTATTGTGATCCTTTCTCATTCTTTCCCTCATTTATTCTATTTTTATCAAAAAAAGAATGTAATATTATGATCTTGTTTTTATCAAATTTATTTATATAATTTGGAATTGATATGTTTGGACTCCATTTTTCGAGATCAATAATTTTATATTTTAGATGAGTTAGATTTATAGAATTACTTTTATAACAACCTAATCCAATATTTAAATCTGAAAACTTATTTACCAAAGCGAATTTCTTTTTGTTTACTTGATCTAAGCAATTTGAACTGACCCCACAATTAAAGCAAACATTACCATTATCAAATTTTTTAAAATTCTCTTTAAGTTCTTCATCATTACATCCCGAAGGAACGTAAATGATTTTTATTTTTAAAATTTTGTAAAAAAATAAAATTAAATTAATTAAATCAAAATTAAATAATGGAATTTTAATATTTAAATAATCTAAGCAACCATAGTAAATTTGAATATCATATTGAGAAAACTTAAATATGCATTTTATTTTCCATGCTAACTTTAAAAATCTATTATTTGATTTAAAAAAGATAATATTTCTATTGTTATAGAGTAAATTAATAGGGTAATCATCAGGAACAAATATCTTGCATTCATGGCCCATTTCTTTAAGTTTATCTGCATAAATAAACGAACAATGATAGTCGGGTGACATGAATAAAATATTCATAAATTATCAATATCTGGCAGATTAAGCTTTTTAGAATATTTTTTTAAGGAAGTTATCAAAGGTATTAATATTATACAGTACATTATTAGTGAGTAATTAGGATAAAAAACTTGTGATAAAACAAATACACTCACTATAAATAAACTATTAATCATAGAAATTAATAATTTAAGAGGTATTAGTTTATATTTATAACATGAATAAGAGCATAGAATTGACATAAGGATATAAATAATTGGTCTAATATAAGTTGCTCCAATGATTCCATACGAATCAACAACTTTCCCCATAATTAATATGGTAATTAACATAAGAGAAACCTCAATAATCAGCTTAACATGCGTCCTAAAGGCAACTAATAGAGACATTACGAAAATTGCATAGAAACCTTGAAAAATATATGGAATAAAGAAAAGAGGAAGTAAATTTATATATTCCTGGTATTCCAGAGGAAAATATTTAGTAATTACGATTTTCGCAATTAATATTGAAGGTACTATTATTAAAAGGACACTTTTTGTATATAACTTAGTTACTATTTTATATAAATTTATGTCTCCAAATAAACTTCTGTTTTTATAGAAAAGTGGCGGCCATATTGTTAAAAAAGTGCCTGATGCTATTCCAAATATTGAGCCAAATTGAAATAGAACATTATATTGAGCAAGTGTTGAAAAATCAAAAGATCTTTGAACTTGATATCTATCCAATATATCTAGAATATATATTGATAGAGTTGCTAAAAATAAGGGGATGCTAAATTTAATTTGTTTTCTTAGAGTACTAAAATTAAATTTTATAGGGAATCTATTGATTAAAAATTTGCTTGATAAAATAACAAAAAATATATTAGAAATTATTAAGGAATAAATATATCCATATGTACCTAATCCTAACTTTACAATTAATAAATAACAAAAAGAAGCGCTAATTACAGTTGTAGTTAGACCTAATTTTAAAACTTTTTTTGATTCCTCTAAATAAATTAAGGTAGACCTAAATGAAGCATTCAACATCAATAGAAAAGTGTAAAATACAAATAATAATTTTATGTTTTCATATTTTTGAAGTTGAGTTATTTCGAAGAAAATATTGTGGTTTAAATAAATTAATATTACAAAGATAATTATTAAAGAATTACTGAAAATTACAGGGGACCAAATTACTTCTGATATTTTTTTTCTGTCAACATCATATAAATATCTACTTACCCCATTTGATAAGCCTAGGTTTAATATTGTTGATGCCAAAGAGCTATAAAGCGAAAATGATATAAATGCTCCATATGACTCTTGGGTCATGTATCTTAAAAAAATTGGGAGCAAAACAAATGAAGTTGCGGATTGTATTATCTCCACAAATCCGTACGAAAACATTTGATATATATACTTTTTGAACAACTAACTAAATCAAACTTTAATTCTTTTCTGCTTTAAGCAGAGGTTTACTTTCCTCTGAATCATAGTAATTCGTTATCATACAACTTTTACAGCATTCATATTTATCTCTAAAGGTTTTATCTGAATGGTTTCTTCTAAATTCCTCCGCTTTTTTACTTGTCCATACTTTCCAAAAGGAGCCTGCTTCGAAAATATTCCCAAAGCAATGTTCTGAGTCAAAATCTACTACACAAGGTCTAACATCTCCGTTATATAGAATTTCAGTAAATGTGAAAGGTACTTGGCAAGCTGTGGGTTTTTGAACTTCAAAAGAATGTATTAGACCTGTTTCTTGGGATTTTTTTATATCATACTTCGCAAATTTAGGGATTGTACTCATATACTTTTTCGCAAGATTTATGGACTCTTCTTGTGAATATTTTCTTAATTTAAATCCTCTGCTAGTGAACTTTTCAATTCGGACTTCATCTACTCCTAATTCTTTTGAAAATTCTTCTAGATATGGTAATTGATGTTGATTATGTTTCATGACAATAAACTTAAGTTCTATGATGGTTTCATTTTTGCCATTTTTTTCTCTATAAGATTTGATTTTTTTTAAATTATCTATTACTTTTTCGAGCCTACCTTGGATTCTATATTGGGAATATGTATCTTGATCTAAACCATCTATACTAAAAGAAATTTTATTTATACCACAGTTGCACACTTGTTCTGGGTTGATATAGTGCCCGTTTGTATCCATATATGTATAAATATGAGGATAATTATTCCTTGTATAACTAATCATTTTATGAGAGTCTCTATTTATGAAGGTCTCACCAGTATCTGAAAATCCTAAATCTAATAAATAAGGTCCAATTTCATCTATGATTTTTTTAAAATTATCAAAAGTCATTAATCCATAGTTTCTTGAGGATACTTGTTGCTGGTCACATACAGGGCATCTTAAATTACACTTATTTGTTACTTCTACAGTGGCAGATACAGGGTAATTAATTATTTTTTTCAGGGCTAAACGTGTTGAAACCTTAGACTTAATATTGTTAACTCGTCTTGAAAGAGACATGAAGCAAAATTTTTACCAAATATAACATAAATCAGATTTATTAAAATAACTAATGTCTAGGTGATATTAGTGTCCAGTTAAATCTAAATATTTTTATATATTACTTTTTCTTTGGGAAAATCTTTATAAATTGATGGCCCACAATAATCATCTTGAAAATAAGCAAATTTATTTATTACTTTATTTAAAATTCTGTAAAAGAGATTTGTTTTTTTCTGATTATTCATCCTTTGGTTTAATTTGAAACTAATAATACCTAATTTTAAACGTATCTTTCCATGATTAATTTCAAATCTTTTTTTATAATTATTAATCTCTTTAATTACTTTTTGTCCATTTTCTTTTAAAGATTCCTTATTAACATACTCTGGTTTTGATTTGACAGCCACTAAATCGATCCAAGGATGTCTTTTATTGTTTTCCATAGTAATGCCATAGTTAGAAAATTTAATTATTTTGAAACCTACAATCTTTAATAGGTTTTCAATTGTTGTAATGTCATAAGTATAAATATGTTCATCAAAGTAATTATACTCTAATTGACCATGGGGAGATAGGTTATCAGGAATGGATAAATATAAATAGCCTTTTTCCTTAAGAAGATTCCATACTTTAATTAATGTGCTGATTGGGTCTATGAAATGTTCAAAAACATGATTAAATGTAATCATATCAAATTCAATATTATTGAATTTAGCATCTTCAAACATACATATTTGCATATTTTTAATGCCATAATTTTTGACACCATATTTTGCAAATCCAGGGTCTGGGTTTACACCATAAGCTTTATGTCCATCTTTTACTGCACAGCTTAGAAGAGTGCCTGCTCCGCATCCAACATCTAATATTGTAGATTTACTTTTTAAATATTCTCTAAAAAATGAATAATGATAATTTGCATTTATTAGTGCGTCTGATTCGTAATTTAATGTAGGCACCTCAATGCCAATAGTATTTTTTCTGTAGTTTTTGTAATGATCTCTTAAGACATCCATCTTTGGGAATGGATGGATTTTTGTCAGGCCGCAATTTTTACATGAAATATTTTTGTAATTTTTTTTAAAAGGGTAAACATCATCAATAATTAAATTATAAGAATTACAATTACATAAGATGCATTCATTTGATTTTATTGTTTTTAACATCTTTAATGAGATTAGATGTAAATTCAAGTCCATCATACATGAGTAGATCAATTATGGAATTTTTTATATAAGGTTTTTTTTCAAAAAATTGTTTTGATAAATTTTTTGTAAAATTTATTTCTACATTTTTTTCTTTGAAAAGAGTTGTATCTTGATAACTATCTGAGCCGTGCCCACTAAGATATATTTCTCCATTCAATTTTATAACTATATCTAAATTTGCTTGATTTCCGAAAGTATTAATTCCTAAATTTTCTGATTTAACAAAAATGGAATCTATTTTTAATTTTTCGGCAATTTTTTTTATGGCATTTATATTATATTCAATCAATAAGTTAGATTCAAAATTCACTAATTTTTCAATCCATTCATAATTTGCTTCAAAGTGTTTTTCTTTTTTGTAATTATTAAAAATTTGTGCCAATAGTCTTTTTTTCGATTTGGCAGGCTCAAAAATTTCTATTTGATTAAGCCTTGGATAATTATTATCACTCATTTTATGGAGTTTGTGAGTAGGTAATCCAATAATTTTGTTTTTATTAGCTATTAAATCAAGAATTTTTATTCTTTTTTCGTAATTTAGTTTTGAGTCTCCTCTACAAGAATCATAGAATACAAAAATATCACTTTGATCAATTTTAAAAAAATATCCAATCCAAGGAAAAAAATTTGGCTGATGTATTCCTATTATTTTTTTTAATGATAAGTTCATTGATTATTTAATTTTTTTTCGAGCAATAATAATTAAATAAATCCAAATATTTTTTATATTGAATATCTTTTATTTTTTTATTAAAAAATAAATTATCAATCTCAATACACATATCAATTAAATAAATACAATTTTGTCTTATATCAGAGCTTTTTAAAAAAAATAGACCATTATCTATATTCTTTTTAAAAAAGTTGATATCTTTGTAATTTTGACTTTTTTTGTATAAAGCTTCATCTAATTTAATCTTGAAAATATCCTCAAATAAATTTCTCTTATGCAAAATAGTATTTATTTTATTCTTATTTATTATTCTTTCTAAATCTTTCTTTTTTAAACTGTAATTTTGGAAAGCATTATAAATTATTGCAACGTTGATTTTTTCTTCTTTAAAATTCCATAATATATTAAACAAATTTATATAGTCTTCTGAATTATAAATATAATCACATTTCTCAATGAATTCAACAGAAATATTATATATTTTAGAAAGTTTCTCAATAAGAAAATAGTTGTTTTCTCTTCCATGTTCTTTTAACAAGTTATCATAATCCTGCATTGTTTTAGAGGCTCTTCCATATACACTTCTGAAAATTCTCTGCCGTGGAATCATATAATTTTCTTGCCACCAAGCAGGATGGGTTAGTATTTGTAAAGATTGATCTTTATGATTTTTTAAAACCTCAAAAATACTTTTAAATCTCCAATATCCGTTTGAATCGGAGCAGTAATTCGTCTTTCTACTTAATTCTTTTGAATAGGTATTTACTAACCCTCCATATGAATGATTATTAAAAATAAATTCCTTCTCTGTTGGATTATGAAAGCTAAATGCTTTCATATTTATACCGATTAACTTCTCAATACATAAAGCATCAATTTTAAGCAAATTTTCTAATTCGCTAGTGTTTTTTATTTTAAATGGAGATGGGTCGAAATGCAGTCCAATTTCATGCCCATAAGCTTTAATTTGTTGAATTATTTTTGATTGAGATTTCTCGAGTACGTTATAAAATTCTGATCTTATATTAATAAAATATGTTGCTTTAATACCTAATTTGTATTCCTCATATGCCATCTTTAATGCTCTATTTAGCGAAAAATCTATATCATGTCTCCACAATAAAAATTTCTTTTCCCAAGGTATATTGTCGTAACTTACAGTTACCCAATTTTCTTTAATTTCTTCCAATAAATTTATATAGTTTTCAAATGTAAAATTTGCAAATCTTTTATTTTCCAAAGAGATATCACTATCGGTATTTTTCATTTAAACCTTATCCTAATAGAGCGAGCAAAATTTCCAGGAATTATTATTTTAGAATTATATTCTATTTTTAGGAGTCTTATTTTACCTTCACCGCAAGCAACATCAATAAAATCTTTTTTGATTTCAGTAATTTGTCCTGGAATAGCACAAAAAATTTCTTGATTTGAACTTAAATCTGCATCCCAGATTATTACTTTTTCTCCTTTATAAAAACAAAATGCTCCACAATATGGTTTGTTGCATGCATTAATAAGTCTAAGAATATCTATAGCTTTAGAATTCCAAAAAATTTGAGCGTCTTCATTAGTTCTTGGATAACATCTTAAAATTCTTTTTAATTCAGATGATTGCTTCTCAAGATAGTAATATTTGTTTGATTTTAATTTATTTATAGAAGAGTTAAATAAAATTGGAATCCTTTTGTTCATCCAAGTCCATATTTCAGTAATTTTTGTTTTTTCATTAATATCTAAATATTCTCTATCTAAAATATCGCCACTATCTATTGATTTCCCCTCCATTCTATGAATGCAGAGACCAATTCTCTCTTCACCATTAATTATTGCCCAAGCTTGGCAAGCATTACCTCTATATAGAGGTAAATCTCCGCCATGTGCATTTAATATTCCATAAGGGAAAATCTGTATTATTTCTTCTGGGATTTTTGCCACGTAATTAAAGCTTATTGCTATTTCAGATTCTGTCTTTTGAAGAAAATCTTTTTCATTTGATATTTTGTTAGTATTTTTAAAGGGTATTTTTAATTTATGAGCTAATTTTTCAAATTCCAATTCATTTACTTTATATTCAGGAGCTGCTTTAGCTGTCAAAATACAAGTAATTTCATGACCTTTTTCTTTAAGAAATATTATTGAATCAAATAAAATTTCTGATCTCCCAATAATTGCTACTTTCATTTTGCGATTAAATTTATGAGATCTAAAAACCTATCTCTAGTTCCGTAACCTTTATATCTATATTTTATAAGTTCTTTTGGATTATCATGTAATGATCTTGATTCTTCATATCTTTTTAGACTTTCAGTGTTTAAAAAAATATGTATTGGGTGAAAATCAAAAACTTTAAGGTTAAAAATATTCTTATCATTCGCAATTTCACTTGGCGACATTTCGATGATATTCTCATCTTGGTATGCAATGTGTATATCATCTTCCCAGCAATAAGGAACTTTACAAATTCCATTCCAATGCTTAAAAGGTTTTAAATTTGCTTCAACAAAATTTGGAATAAAATGATTAACATCATATCTGAGACCATATTTTTTAAATAAATCAAGTAATCTTGAACTTTGCATCATAGAGTGACTTCTTACTGATTTAGCTTCAGGAACTATATTAATAATTTCTCTTAAGATTGTTGATTGATCAATATTAGTAGAGGATTTATTTAATAATAGATTATTAAAATTTGGATGAATTCCTAATTCAAAATTCTTATTTTTTCTTAGTTTTTCAAGAATTTTTGATTGATGTGTTATAAACCAAGTAGCTTTAATATCTTTAGATACTCCAAATATTAAATTGATAGTATCTTCAACAATTAAGTCATGAGCCCAATCTATATCAAAACTTAAAAAGATCTTACTTGCCCAACTGTCTTTATTACTAAATTTAATATTAGAAATTTTCTCAAATTCAATCATATTAAAAAGTTATTTATTTTTGAGATTTAGTTTTTATATTCATTTGAAAAGATCATTTTATCTGTAATGATTTTTGCGATTTGGTCTCCTTTGTAAATTTCGTTTTTATAACTTATTTCAAATAATTTTAATAAACTATCACCACATTTTACGAAAAAATTACCTTTTATATCTTTACAAATCATACCTATTTTCAAATTTTGAGATAATTTTTTATTTGTCATATTTTTTGCAGCCCAAATGTGAATTTTTTTTCCTTCAAAGAATGTAAATGCTCCTGGGTAAGGTCTTGTCTGAGCTCTTATAAATCTATCAACAAAAATTGCATTTTTATTCCAGTCTATCAATCCATCTTCGGGCGATCTTTGCGGCATTACTTTTCTGTTATTACAATTCTGTTCTACAAATATTATTTTATTTTTCGCAAGTTTAGGTAAATTTTCTAAGAGTAGATTTATTCCTTTTTTTTCAATTCTTTCATACAAGGTCTTTATCGTGTCGTCGTCTTTAATTATTTCTTCTTTTTGATCTAAGATTGGTCCATCATCAACTCCGTTAGCCATCTTAAAAAGGGAAATTCCTGTTTTCTTTTCGCCATTAATCATAGCCCATACTAAAGGAGCTCCACCACTATATTCAGGTAATAAGGAAGCATGTAGACCATATGCAGGAGCGTATTCTAGCCACTCTTTGGGGATTATATGATACCAACCCACTACCAAAAACATATCTGGATTCCACTTCTTTACTTTTTTAAAAAGTTCTTTTTCTTTCATCCCATTTTTCATGGTTATAAAATTCAAATTATTTTTTTCTGCTATTTTAGAAAAGTCCTTATAAAGAAAATTTTTTACCCTATCCTCACTATATGAAATTTTAAATTTTCTTTCATTGGTTATTATACCTGTGATGTTAACACTCTCTAATAGAAGGCATTTTTCTAGGCATTTCATACCAAAAGTAGTACAACCAATAAAAACAATATTCATCCAAGCACTTTCTAATAAGTATTTATATAACTTTACCAATAATTTAAAAAATAATTTAATTTATAAATTGTTTTATAAATTCTTCGAAGTTTAATAATGACCAAATAAGTAACCTTCTATTCTTCTTTCCAAATATATGTTGGCTAACGATTTCAGTAGTATTTTTATAATTAAGAAATTCGTAAATAACTGAATTCTTATTATAAAGTTTTCTCTTTACGAATTCTATACTTTCTCCTCTAAACCAGCTGGCATCAGGTGAGGAGAAGCCTTGCTTTTTGGCATTAATAATATTTTCTGGGACATATTTTTTCATTACATCTCTGAGTATTTTTTTTCCATCATTTGTTTTCATAAAATAATTAGATGTTTTTAAACCACTCTGATTTTCATTTATTTTAAATTTACTATTAAGATTTTTTAATTTATATGTTAAAGGACACTGCATCGCAAATTCAACTATGTCATTATCCATGAAAGGTACCCTCGTTTCTAGACCATGAGCCATTGATAATTTATCTTCAACAATAAATAAACCATGGAGAAAGGTTTTTGCTTCAAAGTATAAAGAGTGATTAATAAAATCTTCTCGCCTTTCAAATTTATTCTTGTGAGAAAGAAAGACATTTGAAAAAATTTCTTTTGGATCAATATGGTTTATTTCATGCCAAATTGGAGATAAAATTAATTTGAGTTCATTTGGATCCAATAATCTTTGCCAATTTATAAAATATTCATCTATGTATTCTTTGAAATTTTTACATCCGGAATGACTGTAATATCTCCATGGATATCCCGCAAAGAGTTCATCTCCACCTGTTCCAGATAGAACAACTTTTACAAATTTGCTAGTTAATTTGGCAGCGAAATAATTAGGATAACTTTGACCAACCCTGGGCTCTTCTAGATGTTTAGTTAAGTGAGGAAGTGATCTCTCCATATCGCCTGATTTAAGAACCATCTCATAATGTTCTGTTTTGTAAATGGCTGACATTGCTTCAGCTTTGTCTCTCTCGTCATAATTAAGTTCTATCCCATTTGCTGAGCTAGTATCAAAACCACAAGTAAAGGACTTGATATTTTTTATATGACGAGATGCTATAGAAGTAATAGAACCAGAGTCAATCCCGCCTGATAAATATGCGCCTATTTCAACATCAGTTACTAGTTGCCTTTTTACGGCTTGATTAAATAATCTATCTAATTCTTCTTCATATTCAAGTCTGGACATTTTTGATTCGATTTCATTGAAGTTATAATCCCAATATTTTGTATGCTCTATTTGATAGTTATTCTTCTTTTTTATTTTTAAATAATGTCCTGATTGCAAAAGTGAAATATCTTTAATTAAAGTTTTATTTGTAAGAATATTTTGAAAAGTAAAATATTCTACTAAAGCCTCTTTATCTAGATTTTTTTGAAAGTCCTTATAGGTAAGTAAAGCCTTTTGTTCTGATGCAAATAAAAAATGATTATCAAAAAATGAGTAATAAAGAGGTTTTATTCCATATCTATCCCTAGCTAACAATAGAGATTCTTCATCTCTATCCCATAAGGCTAAAGCAAACATTCCATTGAATCTGTTTAATGCTTTCTCACCCCAATATGAAAGAGCATTTAAAACAACTTCTGTATCAGATTTAGTTCTAAAATAAAAACCCTCTTTTTCGAGTTCTTTTTTTATTTCTTTGAAATTATAAATTTCACCATTGTAAGTTAAGACCCACCTTTTATTATTGCTAACCATGGGTTGATTAGCCTGCGAGCTGATGTCTATTATGGCTAACCTTTGGTGTCCTAATCCGATATTATTTTTAACCCAGGAGCCATTATTATCTGGTCCTCTATGGGAGATTGATTTATTCATTTCATCAATTAAGCGCTGGGAAATATTACTACCTTTGATGTTTAATAAACCTGTAATCCCGCACATGCTTAATTACCCCTAGAGATATTCTCAATTATGTATGTTTGCTCATCATCTTTTAATCCATGAAATAATGGAATAGATATTGAACAGTCATTTGCTACTAAAGAAATTGGAAAATCCTGAGGATGAATATTATATTTATTTTTATAAAATGAAAGCATATGAACAGCATGAGTAGCTGGTCTAGTAGATATTCCTTTATCTAGAAGATATTCCATGAATTTGTTCCTTTTCAATTTTATTTCTTCTATTTTTGAGAAATCGCGGAACTTTAATGCATTATCTATTTCTTCGGGCATAAACAAACAAGCAAAGCTTTGAAAACCATGAGAAAAGTCTCTTGGAATATTTGGAACCTTCAACCATTTTGTTTCTTTAAGTGCATTAATGTAATTCATCGCAATTTTTTGTCTTTCGGAAACTATTTCTTTAGCTCTGTTCATTTGAGAAGATCCTAGGGCAGCTTGAATATCGGTCATTCTGAAGTTGTAACCTGCATACGGATGATCAGCCAACAAATAAGGTCTTGGACCTAAATGTCTTTGCAAATCAGTCATTGATGCCCCATGATCCCTTAGTTTTCTTATTTTCTTTACTAAATCATCATTATCTGTTGTGATCATTCCTCCCTCCCCAGTTGTAATAGATTTTCTAGGGTGAAAACTGAAACAACCAGTATCTCCAAAAGTACCAACATGCTTGTTTTTGTAATATGCACCAAAACCGCAGGCCGCATCTTCAATGACCAAGAGATTATTTTTTTTTGCTATTTCAACTATTTTTTCAATATTTGCGGCTAAACCAAAAAGGTGAACAGGAATAATTGCTTTTGTTTTTTTTGTAATTAATTTCTCAATAGATTCTAAATCGATATTAAAAGTATTTAAATCAATTTCAGCAAATTTAACTTTCCCTCCTAAATGTTCAACAACATTAGCTGTTGAAATCCATGTAAATGCAGGAACAATTGCTTCATCTTCTGGGCCGAAATCAAGAGCAGCTAATGAAAGAAATAAAGCACTAGTACAACTTGTTACGGCAATACTATGTTTACATCCAACAAAATCAGACCATTTATCTTCAAACTCTTTAACCATTGGTCCTTGAACCAACCAACCACTTTTTAAAGGATTTAATACACTTTTTAGATCCTCTTCAATAAGTTCCGTTCTTGCTATTGGTATCTTCATAATTGATTTAAATATTTGACCTTCTTGCTTCTAGTTCTGATTTATGATCATATCTCCACTTTATGAGTTTTTCTAAACCCTCCCTTAACTCAGTCTTGGCATCAAAGTTTATTTCAGCTTTTGCTTTTTTTGGGCATCCTATTCTGTTTTTTACAAAAGTAGATTGATCTCGCTCTTTATAAATAATATCTTTTTTGGAGTTAGTGAGTTCCAATATTAGTTCTGCAAGTTGCTTAAGTGAGGTTCTTTTCCCTGTTCCAACATTATAAAAAGAATCTGTGGCCGATGATTTCATGGCGCAAACATTTGCAATCCCACAGTCTTCAACTGCTACAAAATCAAAAGCTTCTGATCCATCGCCATAAATAATTGGACTTTCTCCATTATCAATCCTATCTAACATTTTCATAATTACAGCTATGTAAGCACCTTTATAGTCTTGCCTTGGTCCATAAACATTCATATATCTCAAACCAGCATAATCCAAACCGTATCTATGATAGTAAGCTCTAAGCATTGCTTCACCACATATTTTTGTGGCACCATAAAAATTTTTATTATTAAATTTATGATCTTCATCCATTGGTTCAGTTAATGCATCACCATATACAGAAGCAGACGAGGAGTAAATTAATTTTTTTATATTATTTCTGCGACAGGAATCAATAACATTGAAGGTACCTTGGATATTTACATCAAATGCTGCTTTTGGGAATTCATGGCATTGAAGCAACCATAAAGCCGCAAGATGAAATACACCATCTATTCCTTCCATGGCAGAATCTAAAATATCATTTTGTAATATGTCACCGCCAATTTTAAAAACTTTACATCTTTTATCTCTTAAAGAATTTACAAGGTTTTCTTGCCTTCCTCTTACAAAATTATCATAGATTATTACCTCTTCAATTTCTTCTTTTAATAGTGCTTCAACTACATGGGATCCGATAAGCCCACCCCCACCAATTACTAAAAACCTTTTTTTTGTTATGTCCATAAAGATATTCTAAATTTGTGATTTTTCTATTATAAGATCCGCTAGTGCAAAACTTGCTGTAAAGGCTGGTGAAATAGCATTAAGTACATGTGTTGAATTAAAACTGTTTTCTAATAAAAAATCATTTACAAATTCTGATTTGTTTTTATCAAATAATTGTGCCCTAATACCAACTTTATCACTTTTGATTAAATGCTCATTTTTTAAATCAGGTATTATTTCTTGCGCAGATTTAAGAAATAATTTTTTGAAGCCAAGAAATGCCTGTTCTTTAGCATATCTTCTAAAGCCATTTGAATTCTTCAACCATTGATTAGTTAATTCTCCAATTAATTGACTAGTTAATAATGGTTCAAATCCATTTAGAGAAGAATAATTCTCACGTCCAAATGCTGGAATTGCAGTAGGACCAAAATTTATCTCACCTTTTAAATTCGGTGTTACATGAACGCCTAAAAACGGAACATTTAAATCTGGTACAGGATATATATTCATTTTGATATTAAAAGAAGTATTACTTTTTAACTTCCAATAAATCCCTTTGAAAGGTAGTATCTTGTAATTCTTTCCTATATTAAATTCTTTGGCTACCGAGTCTGCAAAAACTCCTGCGCAGTTAAAAAGATGTTCATAAACTATTTTCTTTTTTGAATTTCCACTTTTTATTATCAATGAGCTTTCTTCTGGAATTGCTTTTATGATTTTGACCTTATATAAAAGATTTACCTTTTTATAATGTAATATTTCTTGCATCCTCAAAAGTATTTTTTTGGGATTTACAACTGATGTCTTTGGACTCCATATTGCTGTTCCAGTTGCAGAGAATGCATATGGAGCCCTTTTGTAAAGCTCTTTTTTATCAATCATTTCAACTTCTGCTCCATTTTTTTTTCCTCTTTCAAATAAAAATTCTAAATTTGATGATTGTTCTTCTTTTTGCGCAACAATTAACTTCCCGCAATTTAAGATCTCTAATCCTTGACTTTTTATCCATTCTTTTAATCTTTGAGCTCCATCTACGCAAACTCTTGCCCTAAGAGAATTTGGTTCATAATAAATACCAGCATGTAAGACCCCACTGTTTCTTCCAGAGTTATGCATCCCAATTTCTTTTTCTTTCTCTAATATTAAAATCGACAGATTTTTATACTTTTCTTTTATTTGGTAAGCGAGGGAAATACCTACCATGCCAGCGCCAATAATAACGATATCTTTTTTAATTGATTCCAAATTGAAATTAAATAATAATTTTTTTAATCTACCTATATTATTAAATGTTTTATGTTTTATAATTTATATTAATAAATTTTATTCATTAAACTATCTAGAAAAAGATCTTATTCAAATTATATAGTTCAAAGTTAGGGCTTATTCAATGAAGATAGTCACAATTATTGGTGCAAGACCACAAATAATAAAAGCGTCAGTACTAAGATCATTATTTATAGATAGAGGAGTTAATGAAGTACTTATTCATACTGGACAACATTATGACTATGAAATGTCCCAAATATTTTTTGAGGAGCTAAATGTAAAGAAAGCAGATTATTTTTTTCAAATTAATAATCGCTCTCATGGAGGGATGACTAGCCAAATTATAAGAGATTCAGAAAATATTCTTCTAAAAGAAAAACCTGATTTATGTCTTCTTTATGGAGATACAAACTCAACATTAGGAGGTGCATTAGCAGCCTCAAAAATTGGAATTCCTATTTGTCATGTTGAAGCTGGATTAAGATCTTTTAATAAAACTATGCCAGAGGAAATAAATAGAAAATTAACGGATCATCTTAGTGAAATTCTATTTTGCCCAACTATTCAGGCTATGAATAATTTAAAAAAAGAAAATATACATAATAATGTGTATCATGTTGGAGATATTATGTTTGATGCAGTAAAGAAATTACAAAAACATATTTCGCTTAAGGATTTTTATGTAAATTCAGATTTAAATATCAAAAGACCATTTGCTTTATTAACAATTCACCGTGAAGCTACATTAAAAACAAGAAAATACTTAAATGATATTATTGAATACTCCAACAAAGTGTGCGATGGATTTAGCATCATCTTCCCAATTCATCCTAGAACCAAAAAAATAATACATGAATATCAAATTGATTTAAAATATATTAAATTAATAGACCCTCAATCCTATTTAAATATGCAATCACTCATATACAACTGTGAAATGGTTTTAACAGATTCAGGAGGTTTACAAAAAGAAGCATATTTTCATAAAAAAAGATGTATTACTTTGAGAGACGAAACCGAATGGACAGAAACTATAAGTCATGGTTGGAATAGGATATGGACAGATCATAACTACTTATGTGAGCCTAAATATATTCCTGATTATGGAGATGGGTTGTCCTCTGAAAAGATGTTTTCCATAATAAAAAATCAATTCTTAAAATGAATTATTTAATTTAAAAGCTCTTTATAAAGTTTCTTTATTTTTTTTGATTGTGATTGCCATGAGAATGCATTTAAATCTATATTATGTTTTTTTGCTCCATTTTTTTCGTAGTATTTAATTTTATTTTTGAAATCATTTGGGTTTAAATCACACACAGTACCAACTTTATTTGTAGTAATGAATTTTGCAATTTCAGGAATATTGCTTCCTAAAATATTTAAGCCTGCAAAAAGGTATTCAAAAAGTTTGTTTGGAAGACAGAAATAATCGCTCAAACTTACATTTTCTATAAAACATATACCCACATCAGATGATTTAATTAAATTTACAACTTCATGATGAGGAACTAATGGATGAAAATGTATATTTTTATAATTAGCAGAATAAGACAAAATTTTATTTTTTAAAACACCATCACCTAAAAAAACAACATCTGAATTTATTTCTTTATTTGAAAATACATCTAAGGTAAGATTTATGCCTCTGCCTTCACAAAAATCTCCAACATATATAAAAATAATTTTATCTTTTTTTATTTTGAATATTTTTCTTAAATCATTTTCTTTACCTTTTTTTGAGATGATATTTCTGGTTATTGGGGTATTTAAAATTAATTCTTTTTTTTTAACACCAAATTTTTTTATATACCAATTAATTATTGAATCTGATACAGAAATAAAAACATCAATATATTTCCAACACATTTTCTCGATTAATAGAGTTGATTTACTTAATAAAAAAGTTTGCATATTTGTCTGCGATTCTAATTCATGGGCATCATAGATTAATTTTGATTTAACTATGGATTTCAATAAAACTGCCGGCATAAGAGCTAAAGTATCGTGACAATGAATAACATCCGGTTTAATCTTTATGCCAATTAATATTATTTTTAAACCAAACTCAAAGAGGTTTAATGTATAAAGGATACTTTTAAAAGGAAATCTAAATTTTCTTGAAAGCAATTTAATAGAGAATTTTGTGATATTATTTGTTTTATTTTTTTCATATTTGTTTGAATTTGAAATTCCAATAGTGAATATTTCAATAAATTCAATTTCAGACAAAGATGAAATTTCTTTTAGGATTCTTGGATCATATCTTATGTCTGTATGAGAAATATGTAGGGCTTTATTTTTCATTATTAATTAAATTATTAAGTCAATATTAGAGAGTTTCATCCAATAACACAAATTAATAATTCTCCAACATATCCAATCAAAATTTTCTTCACTAGAAGTTAAATAATTAAGAAAAGTTTTAGTTTTTTCGTATTTGATGAAAGGAATATCTTTAGCAATATCAATATATTCATCAATATTGTTAATTAGACTCTTGACTAATTTAAACTCAGGAGTAGCAAAGCCAATCTTATCTTTTCTTCCCAATATTCTTTGAGGTACAATACCTTTCATTGATTCTCTAAATATAGATTTTGTTTCGCCACTTTTTGAAACTAAATATTCTTCAGGTAGAGATAATAAAAATTCAGCAAAATCAGTAGTTAAAAAAGGAACTCTACTTTCTATACTATTAGCCATTGAGTTTCTATCTTCATGTCTTAAAAGTGAGGACAAGCCAAAACTATCAATACTTCTATAAAGAGTATTCCTAAGATTGTTTTTACCATTAAAATATTTTAATAATTCATCAATTTTAAAATAATTAATTTCATTAGAATCTTGATTTAAATCATTAAAGTTTATCCAATCGAATTCATTTCTTTTCTTTGATTTACTTATATTGTTTAATAACTTGCGAGGTAATATTCCTTTTGCAAGAAGTGTTAATAATTTTTTATTAGATAATTCTTGATTTGTTTTTAAGTTTTTTAAAAATATCGGTATTTTTAAAAAGTCTTTTTTAAAAATTAAGTTCTTTATAATTTCTTCTGGATAACCATCATAACCTCCTAATACTTCGTCCCCACCCTGGCCATCAAGAATCACTTTAATATTATCTTGCTTAATTCTTTGAAAAAGTCTGTATTGTGCATAAATACTTGTACTACCAAAAGGTTCTCCTTGTAATATTACTAATTTTTCAATATCTTCTTTGAACTCTTCTCCACTTATCTTTAATGTTTGATTATTCGTTTTAATTTTTTTGCTTACAAGGTTTGCCCATTTAGATTCATCATTATTTTTATTTTCTGAAGAAAAATTATAGGTATTTATTTTGATCTCAGGATTTAAATATCTAATACAAGATGTTATCGCTGAGGAATCTATTCCACCAGATAATGCCGTCCCTATCTCAACATCACTTCTTAAATGCAATTTAATATTATCTAAAAATCTTTTTTTAACTTCATTTTTAGCTTCATTAAAAGTAATGTCTGCATTAGTTTCAAATTTTGGATTCCACCATTTCTTTTTTTTATAATTTATGAATTCTTTAAAATTGAATTCTATTAGATGCCCTTGCTTAACAGAGTAAATATCTTTTATAAAGGTTTCTTCTTCGTGATCATAAAGTCCATAATTTAGATATTCAAAGGCTTTTTTATTATTAAGAAAAATTTTGCTCCCAATTAAATTTTTTAAGCTATTTATTTCTGAACTGAAAACTAGTTTTGTCCTTTCTGGATTTAGGGCATAAAAAATAGGCTTAATTCCAAAACCATCTCTTACAAGATACAAATTCCTTTTATACTTATCTAATATAGCAAAAGCAAACATACCTTTGAATTTATTGATACTCTCTACACCCCAGTACATCCATGCATTCAGTAGTACCTCGGTATCGCAATTTGTATTGAAATTAAAACCTACATTTGTTAATTCTTTTTTTAATTCCATAAAGTTATATATCTCTCCATTGTAACTTAATAAAAATCTATTATTATCACTCTTAAATGGCTGATTACCTCTTTCACTTAAATCTAATATTGATAACCTTTTATGCCCAATAATAAAAGAAAAATCTTTTATTATTCCTTCCTCCAATCCTGTATTATCAGGCCCTCTATGATCAAGACTGTTCATTGCAGAAAAGAATAATTCTTTATTTATTTTTTCTTGATTAGCAAACGAGCCTATTATCCCACACATTAAATGTTTTTAATTAATAATAAAATACCAAACTTCAATCTCAATTTCTAGTTCTTGAAATCGTTTGTAGATTAAGCTTATTATTTTCAACATTCTCAATTTTATATATATTTATGTAAATATATTCAAGAATATATCTTTAGAAAATAAAATAATAAAAACTTTTTATTTTGATTATCTATAGATCGTAAGTTAATTATTATGAATATGAAAGAAGAAAAAAAAATAAATATAGCTCTAATAGGATGTGGCAGAATAAGTAGAAATCATATTAAATCTATTTTTGTACATAAAAAATTAGCTAAATTGGTAGCAATTTGTGATTGTGATTCAGAAAAAATAAATAATGCTAAGGAACTTATAAATAATTGCATTGAACAAGAACAAATTGAAAAATATAAAATACATGAATTTACTTCTGATAAAGGGTTATTTGAATTTATAAAAAGGAAATTAATTAAGATAGATTTGGTTGTTTTAGCTACGCCTAGTGGGATGCATCCTCAGCAAGTATTTCAAGCTGCTGAAGCTAATGTAAATGTTTGTACTGAGAAACCAATGGCTACAAAATGGGATGATGGGTTAAAGATGGTTTCAATTTGCAAAAAAAAAGGTGTAAAACTTTTTGTGGTTAAGCAAAATCGCTTTAATAAAACAATAGATTTAGTAAGAAAACAGATTCATCAAGGAAGGTTTGGAAAACTAGGTTTGATATCAGTTAATGTTTTTTGGCAAAGACCTCAAAGTTACTATGATCAAGATGAGTGGCGTGGCACTTTAGAATTAGATGGAGGTGCATTAATGAATCAGGCTAGTCATTATGTAGATTTGCTTGAATGGATGATTGGACCAGTTAAGAGTATTAATGCTTCAATTGCAACAATAGCAAGAAATATTGAGGCAGAAGATACAGCTGCCATAAAATTGAAATGGGAAAATGGTGCACTTGGTACTATGTCAGTTACGATGATTGCTTATCCACAGAATTTAGAGGGATCAATAACGATTCTTGGAGATGAAGGCTCAGTCAAGATAGGTGGAAAGGCTGTAAATAAGATTGAAACATGGGAATTTAAAAATCCTCATCCTGATGACCAATTAGTTGATAAAGCTAGCTATGAAACATCTAATGTTTATGGATTTGGACATCCACTATATTATGAGAATATGTTGAAATCAATTAAAGGTGAGTGCGAGCCAATTTGTAGTGGAGAAGAAGGTTTAAAAAGTCTGCAATTACTTGTGGCCGCTTATAAGTCTGCAAAGTTAGAAAAAGATATTTATCTGCCTCTATCAGATTAAATTAGAGGTGAATTAAACATGATCTAATGATAGAAATTAATACTAAATATTATGAAAATTTTAAGCCCTATTTAAATGTTTTAAAAAAAACAAATTTGAAGATAATTTTATCTATTTTATTTATTTGTTCTTTCATTATTAATTCATTTTTAATTTTTACTTTAGATCTTTATAAGATAGAGGCAAATCCAATGAATTTGATGGGATTTGTCTTTACTCATTTATTTGGATCTCTTTTATTAATATCTCAAATTAGAAATAAAATACTTGTAAATAAAAGTCTGATTTTATGCATTTCTCTTTTGATATTAATTTCTTTAAGAATTGTAATAGACACAAATTTAATAAATTTTATAAAAGTATGCTTCTATAAATATGGCATTATTAATTATTTTATTTTAGGGTGTGAATTTTCCTTTGCATCAATAATTATCCGAGAAAATTTAATTAAAGAAAAAATAAACTTTTTTTCAAATTTTATAATCATATTTTCATTTATTTATTCTTTATACATATCAATTAAATTCTTAGCTTTTGATTTTAATGATTTTTTATTGTTTGGTTTTTATAAAGAAACTGCAAATAATGCTTATATAATAGGTCTTATTTTAATTTCATTTAAAACTTTTCTGATAGATGAAAAAAACAAATTAATTAAAAATCTTTCTATCTTAACTGTATTTAATTTATCTATAGTTTGCTTTATTACTGGATCAACGATGATAGTTATATTTTTTGCTTTCCTTCTAACGAATTTTATAAAAAATCAATCTTTATATAAATTAGAATTTAAGAAATTTTATAAATCATATATATTTTTTAATTTAATATATTTTTCTTTATTTCTCATACTTTCTTTTTACATTAATCCAGAAAACAATGATTACTCAGTAGAAAATAGTTTTTTAATTAAAAATAATTCTAGATTAAACATGACTTATATTGATGATTTTGGTAATTTTTTTAGTCCTATAACCAGCAGACTTTTAATTTTAACTACATTCTTTAGACAATTTTCCATAAATCCCTTTGTTGGCGATTGGCAGGCAGAAATAATATCAGGTTATGGAGAAGGATACTATATTCATAGTATTTTACTTTCCTCTTTAACCCATTTAGGCATAGTTGGATTTGGGTTGGTATTTACAATAATTATTAGAACTTTTAAAAATTTTAAAAATCTAGAAATAAGTAAAATGAGTCAGGAGAATTTTTTATTTTTAAATTTTTTATTAGTTACAATTCTTGGAACTTTTTTTCAGTTTTTAACTTTTATGCCTTTTTGGTTTCTTATGGGAATTGTTAATTTAAGATATAAAAATAGATTAAATGATTGAAAATTTTCATTTTAAAATATTTAGATTATTTATTTCAGAATATAAGATTGAAGATACTTTAAATATTTTCTTAAATTTATCTACAAGCAATATTAAATATCGATAGTATATTAGAGGCATAATTTGACATTACTTCATCATTTATTGTGGGGTGAACTAAAAAAGTAATATTCGTTTCTCCTAATTCTTTAGCAACAAGTAATTTTTTATTCTTTTTCGGATATCTTGATAAGAAACATTTTTCTAAGTAAAGTTCACTACAACTTCCTTGCAATGCAGGAAATCCCCTCTCATTAATCGCTTTAATTATTTTGTCCCTATTCCAATCATCTTTTAAAAAATCCCTATTAACAAAACAATTAAATTTGTACCAAGCATGAATCGCTTCTTCATTTGGTAAAGGTATCCTAACAAGAGGATTTTTTGATAAACAATTTTTTAATATAAAGGCATTTTTTGTTCTTATTTTCGTCCATAAATCAAGTTTGCGTAGTTGTATTCTTCCAATTGAACTTTGCATTTCAGTTATCCTGAAATTTGAACCTAAGTTGTCATGTATATATCTATAACCTTGACTAAAGTTTTTATTTTCTAGTCTAGTAAATGATTTTCCATGATCTTTTAATGATCTTATTTTGTTAAAGTGATTTATATTATTTGTAGTTACCATACCTCCTTCACCGCCAGTAGATATAATTTTGTCTTGACAAAAGCTCCAGGTACTAATATCACCAAATTGACCAACAGATAATTTTTTACCTTTTATTAAAATTCCGGCTCCGTGAGCCTGAGAACAATCTTCAATAAGAGGTATCCCATATGTTTTTGCGAGTTTTGAAATTCCTATTACATCTACAGGCCATCCAGCTAAGTGAACAACTACTATCGCTTTTGTTTTTTTGTTGATCAAAGGTTCTATAGATTCTACAGTTATATTCCCTGAATTTTTATCTACTTCTGCAAAAATAGGTATACCGCCAAGCAAAGAGGCACTACTGGCAGTAGCTACAAATGTTCTCGGCGTTGTAATAATCTCATCATCTTTTTTAATGCCAATAGCCAAATAAGCGCAAGAAAGAGCTAATGAACCGTTTGCAACTGCTATAGCAAACTTACAATTACAAAATTTAGCAAATTCTTTTTCAAACTCTCTAGTAACTGATCCTGTCCAGAAATTTACATTACCAGATCTTAAGACTCTCTCAACCTCTTTAATTTCATCTTCTTCATATTTAGGCCATTTAGGAAAATTCATTTTATTTGTTTTCTTTAATAACATTTATGGGACTTCCAAAAACTTTCAAATTTTTTGGGATGTCCCTTAAAACTAATGAACCTCCACCAACTGTAACATTATCTCCAATTTTTACGTTTTGGATTATTTGGGATCCAATACCAATCCAACAAAATTTGCCTATATTTACATTGCCGGCAATATTAGCACCAGGTGATATGTGAGTCCCTTCTCCAATAATTGAATCATGATCAATTGTGCATGAGGTGTTTAATATTGATCCAAATTCTATTTTGGTATTGCACTGAATTACAACATTTGTATTTATAAATGAACCTTTTTCTAATAAAGCATATTTAGATATCTGTGCTGAAGGATCAATAATCTTCGGTATCTCAAAATCAGCTTTCATTAATATTTTTAACCATTTGATTCGAATTTTATTGTCTCCAATGCCAACAAATGCATGGGTAAAATCTGAAGAATATTTTTCAATATTTTTTTTAGAAATATCTCCAATTACTTTTTTTGAATTTATTGATTTAGGAAAATCAAAATTTAAAAAATTATTATCTAAAAAAGATATTTCATCAAATTTATTAGATTTCTCTGCTACATCAGCAACAACTCTACCGTGCCCTCCAGAACCAAGAATTAGAAGTTTATTTTTCAAAATATTTATTTATGGCCTCTAAAACGTTCGACATTTTTTTTGTTTTTTGGATTAATTCCTTCTCTTTTAATTACTTTGAAAAAAGTTAATAGAAATATTTTTAAATCTAAAAAAAAAGAAATATTATTTACGTATAAAATATCATATTCGAATTTCTTTTTCCAAGATATATCATTCCTTCCATTAATTTGAGCTAGACCAGTTAAACCTGGATTTACCAAATGTCTTTGACTTTCAATTTCAGAATATAAATCCAGATATTCTTTCAGGAGAGGTCTTGGTCCTACAAAACTCATTTCACCTTTAATTATATTGATCAATGTGGGAATTTCATCGATGGAAGTTGCTCGCAACCATTTACCAAAAACGGTTAATCTTTTATCATCAGAAAGAAGATTGCCAAGATTATCTTTCTTATTACTCATAGTTCTAAACTTTATTAGCGGGAACATTTTTTCTTTCAATCCAGGTCTTTTTTGAATAAATAAAATTGGACTCCCCAATTTAATTTTTATTAAAATTGCAATTATTATAATTAATGGGCTTAAAAAAACTATTCCGCAAATAGCGAAAAATATATCAAAAAAATTCTTTAGTTTCAAATAAAACATTCAGCAGTTTTCTAAAATTATTTCAGACAAAGAATTAATTAGTTTTTCATAAGATCTATTTCTTAATACCCATTTTTTACCTTTTTTACCAATTTGCACTCTTTTTTTAACTGACATACGTTTATATTTATAAATTTTTTCCAAGATCGCATCACTATCATTTGGCTTAATGAATTCTCCACAATTTGATTCATTTATCATTGTTTCATAGCCATTATATGAGCCAATAATTGGAGTGCCAGATAACATGTAGTCGATTAATTTATTGAGAGATTGTCCATATCTCCATATCTTTGAATCATGTGTACTAAAGTATAAAAGATCACAGTTTGACATTAGAGAAAGCATGAACTTTTTTTCTATTAATGGAAGAAAAGTTACATTATCAAAGTTTTTAGTTTGATAATAATATTTATTTTTTAAATCACCATCTCCAGCGATAATAAAGTGAATGTCTAAATTATTATGCATTTTTTTTATTATTTCAAAAAAAGGATTCAATGCATTAGATATTCCTATTCCACCAAAATAGCCAACTATAAATTTATTTTTAGGGATAAGAAGCTTAATATTTTTTTTAATTTCTCTTGATTTTTTAATTTCTTCATTATTAAAACCTATTGGAATACAAGTAACTTTTTTAGTATAACCTAGAACATTTTTAACATGCTCGCCTAAGTTTGGCATAGTTCCAATTATATGATCAGAATATTTGTATCCAATTAATTCTAAAAATTGAAGAATTATTATAAATAGATTTTTATTTCTAAAACCACCCTCTTCAGTTAAAGTTAGTGGCCATATGTCTCTAACTTCAAAAAATAATTTGCAAGAATATTTCTTTTTCAAAATAAGACCATTGATTATTGTTAGTAGGGATAAGCTAGAAACTATAACAACATCTGGATTAGGTAAATTATCTTTTTTTAGAAAAAATAATTTCCACTCAAAATCTAACCAACTTACTACTCTATTAAATGAATTTGTTTTTTTGTATTGAAAGGAATTGACGTATATGTATCTAAAATTCTTTTTAATTTTTGATATGGTTTTTTTATATATTTTTGAATATTTAAAAGGGTAAGAAGAAAATATTGAACAATCATAACCAGTCTTAGAAAGTTCATTTAATAAAAAAAAACCTCTTGAGCCGCTATTTCCTATATAAGATGTTTTTACGTACTTTGAGATATACCAGATGGATTTCATAAATTAAAAAATTGGGTTGATTTTATTCACAACATTTATTACTTCTTCAAAATTTAAACCAACTGCATCTAAGTACCATTTTATATTTGGAAATCTAGGTAAGTTCTCTCTTTCCACAAGATATAATGCTTCATCTCTGGAAATATCACCCTCTCTAATTTGATTACTTCTAAAAGTATCGTGTTCAGTAAATCCAGCTAAATTGTAGTAAAGGTAATTATAAAAAGCAGCAGTTCCATCACCTATTCGCCAAGTTGTTGTAGTATCTGGGGCAAGTTCCCAATCATAGTCATTTAATAAAGTTTTATTGATTTCATTCTCATCCCATTTCCAATAGTCAAATAAATGAAAATAATCAGTTTTTTTCTTAAAACTTCTAAAGTATTCCCCAGAAAGAGTATCTAATAATGATGGGTTAAAGTATGCAGGGTTTTTTATTATTTGCTTAAATCTTAACTTTTGGTAGTTAATTTGTTTAAAAATTCCGTGACTATAAACCCGTTTCTCTTCAAAATCTGGCTTTACACCTAAAAAACCAGATTTAAAGTGAGTAACTTCTAGTGGGTTTATTCCCCATATATTGAGTTCGATATTAGTTTGTTTTTTAACAGACTCAATATGTTGGAAAAAATGTTTATCTCCTGCTGTGAGCAAACTTATCATTCCAAGGTGTGGTTTTTTTAACCAAGCCTCTAAATTCATTTTTATATTTTTTCTTTTGGATTCAATGTTCGCAGCAACTATTATGTTTTCTACCCCAAGGATAGATGACATTCTGCTGATATTCCTTCGACCTAAATCCGTAACCATACCCCAATCATAGGTGTATGTAATAGGTTTTAAACCTAACTCTTTTACTATTAAATGGAGTGCATAGCTGCTATCTCTTCCTCCAGAAAAAGGGACTATACAGTTGTCTCCTTTTTTATCTAAATAATTTCTTAGTAAGTTTTGTAGTTCTTTCTTTGGTTTTGGCTTATTTCTGATTTTATAGTTTTTACAATAATTACAGACATTATTTTCGTCGAATGTTATGAATGGCATTGTTTCTGGCAATATACATTTTGCACATCTCTTTAAATTATGCTTTTTGTGTAATAGTAATTTTTCTTGTGAAATTGACGAACCTAATTTTGGAATTAAATTTAATCTAGATGAATTGTTTTCGATTAAAGTTGGCTCTTTTTTTATGATGGGAATTTTTATTATTTTACCTTGCTCTCTGATTTGAATTATATTTTTACAAGAAAGCTTTTCAAGGATATATTTTTCTGAACTAAAAATTAATTGATTATTTTTTGAACCTATATGCAAACTTCCATTATTAGAATAAAGAAGTAATTTTCCTAATTTTGGTAGCATAATTGCGCAAGCAATAGTCCCTTTTGTATATTCTTTTATTTTTTTAAATATTTTTTTGTAATCAAAATTTAATGATGATTTTTCACTTGAAATAAGATGACTTTGAACTATTCCTGCAATTGATTCGGTATCAATTTTTAGACTAGGTTCTAAATTTACTTTAGCCCAAATCTCATCATGATTAACTATTATTCCATTATGAACAACATAGATTGAATTTCTTTTTACAGGTTGATTTTCTGTGAGACTATTAGTTATTAATCTACTATGACCAATTATAAAATTAGTCTTATCAAAATTTGAAACTTTTATTAATTTAGTTAGGGATTTATTTGACCTTTTAAGGTAAATATCTTTATTACTATTAAATAAAATTCCGCTAGAGTCAAGTCCTCTTCTTTCAGCATCTTTTGTTAGTGACCATAAATCATTCTTTGATATTTTTTCTTTTGATACTATCCCTATAATTCCGCACATAAAAATATATTTCAGACGAATTTAAATCATCCCCTTATTATATTATCTGAGGGAGTAAATCTTCCACGTGTATCAATTATTAATTTACTAAAATTTTTTATTAATTCATAATCAAAAATATCATGATCTGCAGCAAGTATCACAGCATCTGCTTTATTTAGGTTTTCTTTAGTTAATTCAACGCCTTTTAAATTAAATTTAAATCTTCTAGTAGTTGGTAAAAATTCAAAAAATGGATCACAGTAATTTACTAAAGCATCTTTCTTTATTAATAAATCTATTATATCAAGAGAGGGAGATTCTCTTAAGTCGTCAATATTTTTTTTGTAACTGATTCCAAGAATAAGTATATTACTATTTTTTAAGGGTTTCCCATGGCTATTTAGAGAATTAGCAGTCTGATTAACTACATAATCAGGCATTGAAGAGTTGATTTCACCTGCTAATTCAATAAATCTTGTATGCATCCCAAATTCTCTCGCTTTCCAAGTTAAGTAAAAAGGATCTATTGGTATACAGTGGCCTCCTAATCCAGGGCCAGGATAGTAAGGAACAAAACCAAAAGGTTTAGTTGATGCTGCTCTAATAACCTCATATAGATCGACGCCCATCTTCTCTGCTAAAGGTTTTAATTCATTCATGAGACCAATATTTACTGCTCTGTGAATATTTTCCAAAAGTTTAGTCATCTCAGCGGTTGATGTATCTTTTACTTCTATAACCTCAGTGATTACTTGCTCATATAGAGCCAGTCCTATTTTGCTACAGTTTGGCGTTGTGCCACCTAAAACCTTTGGAATATTGCCAGTATGAAAATTGCTATTTCCAGGATCTTCTCTCTCTGGAGAATAAACAAGAAAGAAATTTTCACCAATATCGAAACCAGCATTTTTGATGAATGGATAAAGTTCCTCTTTTGTTGTGCCTGGATATGTAGTGCTCTCTAAACTTAAAACTTGTCCTTTTTTAAGAAATTGTTTAATAGAATCTAGCGTGCTTCTTATATAACTTAAATCTGGTTCTCTATATTTATTTAATGGTGTTGGCAAACAAAGAATAATTGCATCTAAATTAACAACTTCATTAAAGTTATCTGTGGCTTTTAAAAATTTTGAATCAACTAATTTTTTTAATTTATCAGAAGGAATATGGTTTATATAACTTAAAGCGTTATTTATTTTGTCAACTTTATTTTTATCAATATCTATTCCTAAAACCTTAAAACCTTTTTCTGCATAAGCAATTGCTAAGGGTAATCCTACATAACCCATACCAATAATTCCAATTTTACCTTTTTTGTTTCTTAAGGCATTTAATAAATTTAAAAATAGATTAGATGATTCCATGTTCTTAAAATTATCTTATAGATTCTAAAAGAGAATTAATAACAAGATCTTGATTCTCGACAGTTAAAAGAGGGTGCATAGGTAAACTTAAAACTTTTTTAGCTATTTTTTTTGCATTATCAATTGAATAAATTTTAAAACTCTTACCTGAAAAAAGATTTTTAAGTAGGCTTTTGTTTTTTGCATTGAAATTTGTTAACGCTTCTTGATCAGGAAGTAAAGATGGGTAATGCACAGAAGTTGGAATCCCTTTACTTTTCATATTTTCAATAACTTTATCTCTATTATCTACTTGGATGGTGTATTGGCCATAAACACTTGTATTTGTTGGGGAAATGAAAGGAACTTTTTTAAAACCATTCTTTTTAAATTGCTCAGTGTACCTATCCCCTATTTTCATTCTTGCTACAACTTCAATATCAAAAATGCTCAATTTACCAATTAGAACTGCCGCCTGCAAAGTATCAAGCCTTCCATTAATCCCTATTTTTCTATGGTGGTACCGCTTGTTTTGACCATGAAGAGAGATCTCTCTCATTTTTACTGCTAATTTTTCGTCATTTGTAAAACAAGCACCTCCATCTCCATAGCATCCTAAAGGCTTAGAGGGAAAGAAACTTGTTGCACCAATGGTAGATAATCCACAACTTTTTACTTTGTGGTGCGTTGATCCAAAAGATTGTGCGCCATCTTCAATAATGGGTATTTTATATGCATTCCCAATCTTATTTATTTCGCGAAAGTCAGCAGGTTGACCATAGAGACTGACTGGTACAATTGCCTTTGTTTTTTTTGAAATTGCTTTTTCTATTTGATTTGGATCGATATTGTAAGTTAATTCATCAATATCTACAAAAACAGGCCTAGCTCCCAATAATAAAATAGTTTCTACGGTTGAGAAGAAGGAAAATGGTGTTGTTATTACTTCGTCACCAGGACCTATATCTAATGCCATTAAAGCTATCAATAAAGCGTCTGTTCCACTTGAAACTCCAATACAGTATTTAACTCCTACATATGAGGCTAATTCTCTTTCTAGCTGACTAACTTCAGGACCTAAAATATATTTACCATGGTCTAAAACAGATTTTATTCTTTTTTCGATATCCTCACGAAGTGTAAAACCTTTTGGAGTTAATTGGAGTTGTTGAGCCTTTAAATCGATGAATTCCATTATTTTTTTTTGCTATGTTCTAGTATGGACTATTTCCTCCCCCATAAGTTGATATTTGTCTCCAGTTTTTTTACATACCCAAACCCCCTCTCCGTTCGTTGGTAGTTCTATTCTCTCACCATATGCACTCATCCAACCAATTTGTTTAGCAGGAACTCCTACCATTAAGGCATAATTTTTAACGTTTTTATTAATCACTGCTCCAGCTCCAATAAAGGCATACTTACCAATAGTTGTTCCACAAATAATAGTGCAATTTGCTCCCATTGTTGCACCTTCTCTGATTAGTGTTGATTTGTATTCATCTTTTCGGCTAATTTCTGATCTAGGATTGTATACATTTGTGAAAACCATGCTTGGTCCGCAAAATACATTTTTTTCAATAATTACATTATCAAAAATTGATACATTATTCTGGATTTTGGTATTTTCTCCAATTGTAACTTTATTACCAATAAAAACATTTTGACCTAGTGAGCAATTTTTTCCTATTTGTGCACCTGCGCATATGTGACTCCAATGCCAGATTTTGGTATTTTCTCCAATAACTGCTCCTTCATCTATTATCGAAGTTGGATGAATTTTTAGAGAATCTTTATTCTTATTTTTAGTCATTTTAGATTGTAAACTTAGTTATTAGCTAATTGGATAAATTAAAATAAAAAAGTGATAATAAATTAGTTCATAAATTTAATGATATACAATCGAATTGCAAAACTTGAGGTGTGGAAGAGAAAATTAATTTTAATTTTCATTGATCTTAATATCTTGATATTTTCGGTATGGTTTTCTTTTTGGTTAAGGATGTCAAATCCTTATAGTAATTATTTTCAAAATTCCTTATGGATAATTCCAGTGATGTCTGTATTAGCAATCCCAATATATATTGGGACTGGTTATTACAGAGGCTTATTAACATATAACAATAGTTTCTTTATTTATAAATCATCTATTATCAATTTTCTTTTGGTATTGGTTTCCTTATTAATAGGTTATTTCTTTAATCAATCAATGCCGCCAAGAAGTATTTGGCCACTTATGTACATAATAATTATTAGTTTAAATGGGCTTGTTAAGATTGGGTTGAGAGATTATGTGAGATCGCTATCAGCTTCAAAAAAAGAAAGTCAAAATGTGGTTATTTATGGTGCAGGTTCAGCAGGAGCGCAATTAATTAATTCATTGAGTACGATTGGCAACTATAAAATTAAATTTATTATTGATGATGATAAAAATTTAATAGGAAGAAGTATTGGGGGAATTAAAATTTTTTCGCCAGAATATTTGAAGAATATTAAATACAAAATAGATAATATTTTGTTAGCAATTCCATCCGCCTCTATAGAAAAAAGAAAACAAATTATTTATAAAGTTCAAGATTTAGGGTTTTCAATTTTAGAAGTACCAACAATTGAAGAAATTACTGAAGGGAAAGCCAAGATTGATAATTTGAGGAGAATTGAAATTGAAAATTTACTTGAAAGAGATATAGTTTTGCCTATTCCAGAATTATTGGAAAAAGGTATAAAAAATAAAAATATTCTAATTACAGGTGCAGGAGGTTCAATAGGAAGTGAGATTAGTAACCAAATCATTAAAATGGAGCCGAGGAATTTGATTCTGGTGGATAGTAATGAAAAAAATCTTTATGAATTAATTAATAACCTTGGTTCATTCAAAAAAAACACTAGTTTTATTCTTGGAAATTGTTGTGACGAGAAATTTATGAATGATTTACTTCAGAGAAATAATATTGAATTAATTTTTCACACATCAGCTTATAAACACGTCAATCTAGTAGAGGAAAATCCAATACAAGGTTTATATAATAATATAATTTCTTCATTAATTATTTGTAAGCTTTCTTCTCATTTAAAGATTCCGAAAGTCATCCTAATTTCAAGTGATAAAGCAGTAAGGCCAAAGAATATTATGGGAGCGTCTAAAAGAGTATCTGAGATTTTATTTCAGGCTTTTGATAATGAATTTAATGAAACATGTTTTTCAATGGTTAGATTTGGGAATGTACTAAATTCTTCTGGCTCAGTAATTCCTCTTTTTAAAAATCAAATAAAATCTAGAATCCCATTAACAGTTACTCATCCAGAGGTTATACGTTACTTTATGACAATAAAGGAGGCATCCCAATTAGTTATTCAAGCTTCAGCTCTTGCCAAAGGTGGCGAGGTTTTTTTGCTTGATATGGGAGAACCTATTAAGATTTTAAATCTAGCTAAGCAAATGATTAAGTTAAGTGGATTAACTATCAAGAATGAAGATAATTTAAATGGTGATCTAGAAATAATATTTACTGGTTTACGACCTGGAGAGAAATTATATGAAGAACTTCTAATAGATAACAAATCTAAAAGTACTATTCACCCGCTGATATATAAGGCTGAGGAAAAATATATTATTTATGAAAACTTAATGCCAATAATAGATGAGATGGAGAAAGCATTGATAAATCAAGATTTATATAAATCTCTTTCCTTTTTAAAACAAATAGTTCCTGAATGGGAAAGATCTAATTGAAATTAGAATAAAAAAAAATTAGACTCCGTAAAATTTTCTATACCAAGTATAAAATTTGTTTATTCCATATCTTAGAGATGTCTTTGGCTTGAAGTTTATATATTTTTCTAATAAATCTGTATCAGCGAGTGTGGATTCTACATCACCCTTTGGCATAGGAAGAGGGTTCTTTAATGCCTTTTTACCTATTATTTCTTCAATTATTTCAATAAAATCTTTAAGTTGTACAGAGTTTGAATTACCAATATTGAAAATTCTGTGGGGAGCCCAGCTTGATGAAATATCAGGATTTTTCCTATCAAAATTATTATTTGGCGAAGGTATTTTTCGCATTATCCTAATTAGACTCTCAATAATATCATCAATATAAGTAAAATCCCTCCTCATATTTCCGTAATTAAAAACATCAATTGGCTTCTCCTCCAGAATATATTTCGTAAATAAAAAATATGACATGTCCGGCCTCCCCCATGGTCCATATACAGTAAAGAATCTTAATCCCGTTGTTGGTAATGAATATAAATGGCTATATGCATGTGCCATTAATTCATTAGATTTCTTACTTGCTGCATATATACTAACCGGGTGATCTACGTTATTTTTTTCGGAATATGGGAGTTGATAATTCCCTCCATATACTGAACTACTACTTGCATATACAAGGTGCTTTATTTTATTTTTTCTAGAAATTTCTAAAAGGTTTCCAAAACCAATAATATTTGACTTGAGGAATATATTTGGATTATTTATTGAATATCTAACACCAGCTTGTGCAGCAAGGTTGACTACTATTTCTGGTTGGTATTTTTCAAAAATGTCTTCTAGGAAATGATAGTCTTCAATATCGCCTGAATGAAATTTAAAAATTCCTTTCAGCTTATATAATTCTGACAATCTAGCATTTTTTAATTCCACGCTGTAATAACTATTCAAGTTATCAATCGCAACAACTTCTATCCCTTCATTGATTAATCTTTTAATAAGATGGAAACCTATGAACCCAGCACCACCTGTGACAAGAATTTTTTCTTTCATTACATTTTAAATTTATTTTTCAAGATAATCATCTAGTTACCATATCCTACTTGCCAAATATTAATTCCATTTTCTTTAACAAGATCCATATCAACTATGGATCTTGTATCAAAAACCCAGGAGGGTTTCCTCATTATTTTTGAAATATCTCTCCAATTTAAGCTTGCAAATTCGCACCATTCTGTAAGAAATAATGCCGCATCTACGTCTTTAAAAGTTTTATGAATTGAATTAGAGTATTCCCAGTCTCTATGTTCCTTATTATTTTCATTTAATCCTAATTCTTTAATTATTTGATGCTCTTTTACCTTTGGGTCATATATCTTTAAAAAAGCGCCCTCTTCAATAAGCTTTTTACAGATATTTATTGCTGGTGATTCTCTTGTATCATTTGTATTGGCTTTAAATGCAAATCCTAGTATTGCTATTTTTTTTGAAGAGATAGTTCCAAACATTTTTTTTACAATAAGTTCAACAAATCTTTTTTGTTGCCATGAATTTATATCCAAAACCTTTTGCCAATAGTTGGCGACTTCAAATAAACCATAATGATTAGAAATGTAGACTAAGTTTGAAATGTCTTTCTTAAAACAACTTCCTCCAAAGCCTGGTCCACTATTCAAAAAATATTTACCTATCCTGCGATCCATCCCAACAGCTAGTGAAACATCTTTTATTCTTGCGCCAGTTGCTTCACACAATGCGGAGATAGTATTTATTGAACTAATTCTTTGAGCTAAAAAAGCATTTGATATTAGTTTTGAGAGTTCTGAACTCCATAAATCTGTAGTTAAAACTTTTACTTTATCTATCCATTTCGAATATATGTTTACTAATTCATTTATGGCTTCTTTATCTTCTCCTCCTATTAAAACTCTATCAGGATTTTCTAAATCACTAATTGCTGTCCCCTCCGCTAGAAATTCAGGGTTTGATAGAACCGAAAATGTTTTAGTTATTTTAGATTTATTAACATCTTCAGTTGCAGCATCAAGGATGGCCTTGATAGTTTGGGCCGTTTTAACAGGTAATGTACTTTTTTCTACAACGATAGTGTGACCTCTTGCATACTTTGATATTTCTCTTGATGATGCCTCAACATATTTGAGATCTATTGCTTGACCAGATCCAATTCCTCTTATTTTTGTAGGAGTATTAACTGAAATAAAAATCATATCTGCTTTTTCAATATTCTTCTTTAAATCTGTAGAGAAGTGAAGATTTTTACCTCTACATTTTTCTATAATTTCTCTAAGACCAGGTTCATAGATTGGAAGATCTGATAGGTTTTTCTCATTCCACTGAGATATTCGTTTATGGTTAATGTCCACTACATTTACCTGAATATCGGGACAAAATTTAGCAATAACTGACATTGTGGGACCACCCACGTATCCAGCACCAATACAACAAATATTTTTTATATTCATCAAAAATAAAGGTTATTTATCTTTAAACGTAAGTTATATAATATCAGAAAATGATAATTTGATTTTAAAAAAAAGACAAAAAAGAAAATGGCTAATTAACTTTTATATCTAATTGTTTTTTAATTTTTGATTTATCTGTCTCATCAAGAATGCATTTGAGGCCAGATAGAAAAATCCAAATTAAAATGCTTATTTTCCCGTCGTAATAAGTAATATCATTTAAGTGATTTAAAATTGCAACTAAACACGATGCCAACCAACATTTGTTTAACAAAAATGAGATTTCATTCCCTTTGCATTGAAAAATATTTTTCCAGGTTTTGTAAAAAAGAAAACTAATGAAACATACTAAAAGTATTGCTATCGGTATTCCAAATTCATAAGCTAATTGCAGTGGCATATTATGACTATGTTGCATTTTTAGGTTGGTTAATTCATAGAAAATCATAGAAAATGTAGATGCACCATAGCCAAAAATTGGCTTATCTTTAATTAATAAGAGGGTATTTAACCAAATGTTTATCCTCGTGAATTCTAAGAAATTAGAAATATCATCTGTTTTAAATTTACTGATTAAACTATTAACTTGATGCCCTTCAAAAATTTGTATAGTTTTAATTGGAACAAATATTTCGAAATAACTTAATATAAAATAAAAAAATATGCCAAAAGAAAAGCAAACCAATAATTTCTTTATTCCAAAAATTAACATTATTGAACTGAGAAAACCAATATATGCATTTCTCGATAGAGTTAAAAATATTAAATATATAAAAGTTAAAAATATAAATATTAGTAGTAATTTTTGAATTTTTAATGATTTATGTTTAGAAATTAAAAAAAATAATAAGGGGACTGATAAGGTTAACCAAATTCCTGTGTAGTTTTGGTTGCTGAATAATCCTGATACTCCTTGACCATCACCTATTTCTTTATTGAATATAACTATTAAACCTCCCAGAGTTCTAAATGGGCCATATATTTTGAACCAAGATTGTAGTAAACAGCTTATTAGCACAGGGATTGTTCCTGCAATGAGATATCTAGCAAATATCTCCCTCTGTATTTGATTCTTGAGATAATACTGACAGCTTATAAATAATATTATTAATGGTATCCAATTAAATAAACTATATAAAGAAATTGATTTGTCGAATGAAATTAATCTTTCATCTAAATTTTGAAAAGAAAAGCGTAATGAATTTACAATAAACAATCCCCCAATAAATAATAATGATAGATTCCATTTATCTTGAAGTAATTTAGATTTTGTTTCTATAAAAGAAATGAATATTGCAATTAATAAAAACAAACCACTAATTGGCAATGCGGTAGATAAAAAAAATGTACCTAAGTTAAAAAAATTTTGACCTAAATGTTTTGTATTTGTTGAAAAATACTTTATTTGGTTTTTTAGAGAGCTAGTGATATCCAAAATTTTTACTTAGATCTTATTTTAATAAAAAATATAAATTTTATTGTAAATATTTCAAATTACGCTTCCTGCAGGATTCGAACCTGCGGCCCACTGCTTAGAAGGCAGTTGCTCTATCCAGCTGAGCTAAGGAAGCAAAATTAAGTGGCTGATGTAAAAAATTCAAAAATAAAACTTTATAAATTTGTTTTGATTTTTAATGACCATTACCAACTTTACTTTTTCAAGTTTACTTATTGATAGTTAGAGTAACAAGCCTTTATGAATTTGTATAAATTATTTTTATTTTAATTTCTTCCGTAATTATCTTCTAATCTCAGAATATCATCTTCACCTAGATATGAACCACTTTGAATTTCAATAATTATCAGAGGATAATTTGTAGTGTTAGATAATCTATGTATAGTCCCTTTTGGGACATAAATACTCTCATTTACTTGCAGCAATGTAATCTTTTTATCAATTTCAACTTTGGCAGTCCCATCAACAACAACCCAGTGCTCTGCCCTGTACTTATGAGATTGTAGTGACAAGCTGGAATTAGGGTTGATCTCTATTCTTTTCACCTTCCAAGTCTTCTCTTCCACTATTGAAGTGTAATGCCCCCATGGTCTATACATTTTGCTACTAGTTTGACTTTCTGAAAAGTTTCTTTTTTTTAATTCATCAACTATATTCTTAACTTTCTGAGTTGAATTATTTTCTGTTACTAATACAGCATCAATTGTTTCAACTACAGTGATATTTTTAAGCCCAAGTCCTACAACCAAACGATTTTCGCTGCGTAAATGACAATTTGTTGAATTTTTTAATAAGGCATGCCCTTTTACTGAATTCCCTCTGTGATCCTTTTTTGAGTTTTCCCAGACTGCTTTCCAGCATCCAATATCTAACCAATCACTTTTTAAATCAAGAACTGTTCCTATTTTTGTTTTTTCCATAACTGCTTTATCAATTGGAATGTTGGGACAGGTGGCAAAAATATCTTTGTTAACTCTTATGAAATCCAAATCTCTAAGATTATCCTTAAGTGCCTTTTGACACACTTCTAAGATGCTTGGCTGATACTTTTTGATTTCATTCAAAATTGTCGATGATTTAAATAAAAATATTCCACTATTCCAACGAAAATTTTTATTTTTAATATATTTTTTTGCATCATCTAAAGAGGGTTTTTCAATAAATCTTTTGATATTGCTCGATATGTTTTTTTCGGATAGAAAATCCAAGGATTCAATATAGCCATATCCTGTCTCTGCAGAATTTGGTGGAATCCCAAATGTTACAATTCTCCCCATTGATGAAAAAACAAGACCTCTATTTATTATTTTTTGAAATGCTTCATGATCTCTTATTTCATGATCCGAAGAGAGAATAAGTATATGTGGATCATTATTCTTTTTTATTGAAATCAAAGCGGCCATTGTAATCGCAGGAGCGGTATTTCTCCCGAAAGGTTCAAGAAGTATTGGATCTGGTTTTACATTTATAGATCGCATTTGTTCAGCCACTATAAATCTATGCTGTTCATTGCAAATTATTATGGGATTTCCTAATTTAGGTATACCTTGCAATCGCAGAAAAGTTTTTTGTAAAAGAGTTTTATCAGTGGTTTGATCAATATTAATATATTGCTTTGGAAAACATTCTCTCGATAAAGGCCAAAGTCTTGATCCTTTTCCCCCTGAAAGAATAACAGGGACTAATTCCTTTTTGAAATTATTCAATTTTATCTAATTGGGCCTTAACTTATTTTAATATAAAGCTAAATTTTAACTAACAATTTCTTTAAATTAAGTTTATTTTAAAAGTATAAAACATATATTTTTCAACATCTTTATTAATTAAGAATATTTTTTGAATTATGGATATCTAACGGAATTAGTTATAATCTCAATGAGACTTTTTAATTTTTTGCCTAAGAAACTATCTGATATACAGAAACTTGAAATTTTGGAATCTTTTAAAGAAGGTTCTGAAATTGCTCAGATTGCCAAAAAATATAATTTTTCAAATGCAACTATAGTTAGACAATTGAAAAAAATGATGGGAGACGATGGCTATGATAACTTTAAAAAAAAGAATTTATCAGATAATTTAAATGTTTTAGAAAATCCCCCAATAACTTCATCTAAAGTCGAAAGTGAAAATATATTTTTTGAAGTTATACCATTGACAGAGGGAGTTGAGTTGAATTCTCAGAAAGATTTATCGTCTCGCCCTATAAAGGATTTTGAATTTCCTAATACCGTATATATGATCGTAGATAAGGGGATTGAATTGGAAACAAAATTATTAAAAGAATATCCAGAATGGCAATTTCTTCCTAAAGATGATTTAAATAGGAAAACAATACAAGTTTATTTTGATTTAAAAAATGCAAAAAGAGATTGTAATAAAGAGCAGAAAGTAATTAAAGTTCCAAATACTGATGTTTTTAAAATAGTTTCTCCAATCTTGCTATCAAGGGGAATTACAAGAATCATCACTGAAGATCAGTTAATTGCATTATAGATTTTTATTTATTTTTATTAGGAGAAAAGGAAAATAAATTACTAAAAATTGAACCTGAAATAAAGCTTACCCCAACAATAAAACTAACTGGTAAATTTATTGTTTCATTAACTAATAAATTTACCTTGCTTTTGTTAGAACTATTTTGTATTGCAATAATCATTATTAGAAATAATGCTGAATTGAAAAAAATAGATAAAAAAATTTTTTTAAGGTAAATATTCATTATTTTGAACTTTATAAATATCTTAATGTAATTTATAAATTTCGCTTTTTGGAATATTTGTTTTTTTAGCTAAAAATTTTGAAGCTGCTGAAAGGCTTAGTCCCGCATTAATTAGTTCATGAAGTTCTTTTTTTAAGAAAAATATATCTGCTTCAAAAAACTTATGTTCACTAACACCCTTAATCACAATTGTGATTTCTCCTAAAACTTCCCTCTTGCTGAATATTTCAAGTACTTTATCTATTTTATCCATAATATGCTCCTCAAACTTTTTTGTTAATTCTCTGGATACTTGTATTTCTCTTTCACCTCCACAAAATTCTTTTAGTTCCTGAAGAAGCTTTATGAGACGATGCGGAGATTCGAAAATAATTGTTGTTTTGTCAGACTTACTTATTTCAAATAAAATCTTTTCTCTCTCACTTTTTTTCTTTGGAAGAAAACCTTCAAAGATAAATCTTGATGAAGGCATGCCACTTGATACAAGTGCAGTTATGGCTGCACATGGACCTGGGACACATATAATGTCAATTTTATTTGATTTTGCATTCTTAACTAAATCTTCTCCAGGATCACAAATAATAGGCATTCCTGCATCACTCACTAATGCTACAGATCTCCCCATTTTAAGTTGTTCTATTATTTGAGGAGTTTTTTTAAAAGAATTAATTTTATTAAAGCTTACTAAATTATTATTGAATTTAAATTTTTTTATGATTTTGCTTGTTTGCCTTGTATCTTCACATGCAATTAAAGAAACATTTTTAAGAATATTTATTGCCCTATGAGAAATATCATCTAAATTACCAATTGGTGTACCGACAATATATAAAACCCCTTTTTCAGGTTCATCTTTTCTATGGGATAATGAGTAATTATTATTCATTTAATGTTTAAATTACCCTCTGGTGTAGATATTAATAATCTTATCGATGATATAAGAATTTTCAGCTGGCAAGCTGCAGATATTTTGCTTTATTACTCTAAATTGTTAGAAGATTCGGATTATCAAAAAAACATATTAGAAAATAATAATGAAGATGATCCTGTAACTTTGGCAGATTTAAAGGTAAATGAAATAATTATTAAGAGAATAAATGAAAAATATAAAAATATTAAATGGGATATTTTGAGCGAGGAAAATGTAAAAATCTCTCCAGAAAACTTTAATAGTAAATCTGATTGGATTTGGGTACTTGATCCTCTTGATGGAACGAAAGATTTTATCCAAGGAACAGGAAACTATGCAATGCACTTGGCCTTAAACTTTAAACAAAAACCATATATTGGGTTCGTTTTGATCCCAGAAAAAGATCAACTATGGATTACTGATGGAGAAAAGACATGGTGTGAAAATAGAGATGGTTCAAAATATGAACCATCTCTTTGTAATAAAAAGAACCTTAAAGAAATGACTTTAGTTACAAGTAAAAATCACGGAAACGAAACTTTAAGAAAGTTAATTCAAAAAATTAATTTTCGCAAAGTAGAAATCATGGGAAGCATTGGTTGCAAAATAGCATCAATAGTAATGGGAGAGAGTGATATTTATATTTGTCTAAGTTTGCCAGGAAAAAGCTCACCAAAAGATTGGGATTTTGCAGCACCAGAATCTATTTTGAAAGGTGCTGGTGGAGCAATTACAAATTTAAATAATGAAGAATTAACCTATGGTAACTCTATGTACGAACAAGGAGGTATAGTTATTGCAACTAGTGATAGGAATTCTCACGGAAGTATATGTCTTGAAATAAAGAGAATAATTCAGAAGGATGAAATTTATCCGCTTTAGTTATTAATTTAGAGGAGCAACTGGAGTAGGTGTTGGTTCAGGATAAGACATTCCATTATTTTGTCCTACACCTCTCAAAGTAAGATTAATTCTTCCTCTGCTGTCAATTTCTCTAACTCTTACTGTAACTTCATCTCCCTGTCTAACTACGTCTTCTACTCTCTCAACCCTGGCTTCAGATAACTGAGAAATATGCACCATTCCTTCTTTGCCAGGTAGGATTTCAACAAAAGCTCCAATTGGTATTATTCGAGTAACTACTCCTGAGAAGATTTCCCCTTCATGCACTTTTCTTGTAAGTCCTTCAATGATCTTTTGAGCTTCTTCTGCAGCAGCCCCGTCATGAGAAGCAATAGTTACAATCCCACCATCTTCTATATCAATTTTTGTATTTGTTCTCTCAGTGATTCCTTTAATAGTTCTTCCACCAGGGCCAATGACTGTTCCTATAAGCTCAGGATCAATTCTAAAACTTAAAAGTCTAGGAGCATGAGGGGATAGAGATTCTTGAGGTTTATCTATTGCCTCTTGCATCTTTTCTAAAATATGTAATCTTGCAGGACGAGCTTTTTTAATTGCATCAGAGATTATAGAGACTGGTAAACCTGTTATTTTCATATCCATTTGCAAAGCAGTTATCCCCTTATCAGTGCCAGCAACTTTGAAGTCCATGTCACCAAGAAAGTCTTCAATTCCTTGAATGTCGGTAAGAATTCGTACTTCTTTCCCCTCTTTTATTAAGCCCATAGCAGTACCACTGACAGGAGCTTTTAGAGGAACCCCCGCATCTAATAATGAAAGCGTGCTTCCACATACCGACCCCATTGAAGTAGATCCATTAGAACTTAAAACTTCGCTAACTACCCTCAAGACATAAGGGAATGTTTCTTTCCCAGGTAGGACAGGAATTATTGCTCTCTCAGCTAATGCTCCATGCCCAATTTCTCTTCTCCCAGGAGTTCTCATTGGTCTTGTTTCTCCTACTGAATATGGAGGAAAATTATAGTGATGGAGATAAGTTTTTTCAGTGCTTGGGTTAAGGTCATCCATTTCTTGTGCATCACTAGGTGTCCCTAAAGTAGTTGTAGATAAAACTTGAGTTAAACCTCTTTGGAATAATGCGGAGCCATGCACTCTTTTTGGAAGAATTCCAGCAGATGCAGAAATCTTTCTGACTTCATCTAATTCTCGACCATCAACTCTTTTCCCATCATTAATGATTTGCGATCTCATTAGTTTTTTGGTTAGTTTTTTGAAGTCGGAACTTAATAACTTATCATTTTCTGTGAGAAGAACTTTTAATTGGTTATCATCTTTCAAAGATTCAATTTTACCCTGAGTCTCAACTTTTATTTTTTCGAGTTCAAGATCTCTTTCCTCTTTGGACAGATCAAATTTCTTTAAAACTAAATCTATTGATTTTGTACAATTTTTCTCTAAATAAGTAGGTAATGTTTTATCTTCTTCAGGGTCAGATGGATTAACATGTTTTATACCTAAATCTTTGAGTAAATCCTCTTGAGATTTAATGAGTTCAGTAACTGCTTCATAACCAAAATCTATAGCTTCAATAGTATCTTGCTCTGATAATTGGTTGGCTCCAGCCTCAATCATTACAATGCCGTCAGGTGATCCCGCAACAACAATGTCTAAATCTCCTTTCTCTATCTCTCTATAACTGGGGTTTAAGATGAAATCATCCCCAATGAGGCCGACTCTAACAGCTGCCATAGGGCCATAAAATGGTATTTCTCCGAGTAGGGTTGCTATAGAAGCCCCTGTAACAGCTAAAACATCTGCTGGAACCCTTTCATCTAAAGAAAGGCAAGATGCTACTATCTGTATCTCGTCTCTCATCCATGAAGGGAAAAGTGGCCTCATAGGCCTGTCAATTAATCTTGAAATTAAAGTCGCTCTTTCTGGAGGGCGACCCTCTCTCCTCATAAAACCACCTGGAATTCTTCCTGCAGCATATAGTTTCTCCTCATAGTCACATATTAGAGGGAGAAAGTCTGAAGCATCTTTTTTTGTAGTTTTTGTTGCTGTAACAAGTAAAGAGGTGTCACCACACTCAATCATTACTGAACCATTTGCTTGAGGAGCATATAGTCCTGTAGTTAGTCGTATCTCTCGTCCGTCAAACGTGATCGACTTATTCTGTCCTTCCACTTTTTAAATTATAAATCTATACATAATTTATTCTTACATTTTATAGGGACATATTGAGTAAATTATTTAAATAAGCTATAAAATTTTTAAAAATATCTTAAAATGATATCAATTTCTTTAAAATTTAATTTAATGAAAAAATAGAATTTCACTAAGAATTTAATTCAGAAATGCTACCAACTTGATTTTACAACACCTGGAAGTTCACCATTATGTGCTCTTTGCCTTAACTGATTTCTGCAAAGACCAAAATCTCTGTAAACTCCTCTTGGTTTACCAGTTGCCCAACATCTGTTCCTTACCCTGTTTGGCGCTGAGTTTCTTGGCAGAGCTTGAATTTTTCTATGAATTTCTAATCTTTCCATGGGGTCTTTTGCGGAGTTGAATTCATCTAACAATGATTTCCTTTTTGCAGCATATTTAATAACAAGTTTTTTGCGTTTGACTTCTCTCGCAATCATGGACTTTTTTGCCATTAATGAAAAATTTAAAAACTATTTTATATATTAACAGCTTGACTAACAATTTTAAAAATTTCTATTGGCTTAATAATCTTTGCACAATTAAAAGTTGACTTGTATCGCGAATTATCAATAATACACTTAGTCCAATTAATAGAAAAAAACTGGATTGAGTAACAACCATCTGTAACTTAACTGGCACAGGTTTCCCTCTAAACCCTTCAATTAAAGTGAAAACAAGTTGTCCTCCATCTAAAAGTGGTAAAGGTAAAGAATTGAGGACTGCTAAATTGATCGAAATTAAAGCTGCGAATAATAATATCCCTTTTCCTCCTTGTTGCGATAGTTGGGCACCAATTTCGACAATTTTGACTGGACCACTTAATTGTTGAGCTGTTGAGGAAAAATTTGTTATTAATCCTTTATAACCTTGAATTGTTTTTACCAAAAGTGATGAAAATTCATTATTAGTGTATTCAAAAAGTTCTAATATATTCTTGGTCTTTTTAGTTTCTGACTTGATATTTGGCTGTAATTGGGCTCCAATAGTACCTTTCCCATCAACATTTTTTGGCACCAAAGTTAAATCTTTGAAAATTCCTTCTCTTTCTATGGTTATTGAAATTTGGGTTTCGGATGAATTTTGAATCTCTTTTACTAAATCGGAAACAGCTTGATCACCAACTCCTAAAGTACTACTTTTAACTTTTAAGATTTTATCTCCAGACTTTAATCCAGCAATAGAAGCCGCTTTATTAGGTTGAGTAGCCAGAACTAGGATACCTGGTTCTGGATCAAAGGGAATCCCAACAGTAGTTACATTTATAATTAAAATAGTATATGCAAGAATTAAGTTAGCAAATACACCAGCAGATATTACAATAACTCTTTGGATAATTGGCCTGTTTTTTAAAAGATTTGGATCTTCAGGATCAATATTATTTATTTCTTCATCGGGGAAGGAAACGAATCCCCCTAAAGGAAATGCTCTAAATGAATAAGTGATGCCTTTATATTTTTTTTGAATTATTGATGGACCAAAACCAATTGAAAATCCATCAACATATATCCCCTGAAGAATTGCTGCGAGAAAATGTCCCATCTCATGAAAAAAAATGAGAAATCCCAGTACTGTTATTGAGGTTAAAACATTCATTTATTTATACTAAGTAGTTTTTAAGAAATTTGATCCAAAATATGGAACAAGAGCATCTGGAATCTTAACGCTACCGTCAATTTGTTGGCCATTCTCAAGAATTGCAGCCATCGTCCTTCCAATTGCAAGACCACTACCGTTTAATGTGTGTATAAATGTATTTTTTTTATCAATTTTTGTTCTTATTGATGATCTCCGTGCTTGAAAGTCAAAGCAATTGCTACAACTTGAAATTTCTCTATAACATTTACTACTAGGTAGCCAAACCTCAAGGTCAAAAGTTCTGCTAGAAGAAAAACCTAAGTCTCCCGTACAAATATCTACTACTCTATAAGGTAAGTTGAGCTTTTTTAGAATGCTTTCTGCATCAGTAGTAATCTGTTGATGAGCTTCTAAAGATTTACTTGGATCGCAAAACCAATATAGCTCAACTTTATTAAATTGATGAAGTCTTATTAAACCCCTGGTATCCTTTCCATAACTTCCAGCTTCTCTTCTAAAACATGGGCTATACGCCACATATTTAATAGGTAACTGCTTTAGATCAATAATCTCATTTCTATGAAAAGCTGTTAATGGAACTTCGGCTGTTGGAGAAAGCCAGAGATCGTCATTAGAACACTTGAAACTTTCATTTGAAAATTTAGGTAGTTGACCAGATCCTGTCAGACTGTCTGAATTTACTAAAGCTGGTGGCATTAACTCTAAATAACCATTTTTAGTATGCATGTCGAGCATGAAATTTATTAATGCCCTTTCTAATCTGGCACCATTGCCGATGAGTGTAATGAAACGACTTTTTGATATTTTAGTTGATTTTATTGAGTCAAAAAGATTAAGACTTTCACCTATTTCCCAATGAGATTTAAGATTAGATTCTTTCAAAGGATCGCCCCAAGTTTTTACTTGGACATTATCACTTTCGTCTTTCCCAATAGGGGCATCTTTGCTTGGGAAATTTGGCAGGTCAGAAATCCCGTTATTTATTTCTTTATCTAAAACTCTTTGTTTTTCTTCATATTCAGAAATTTTTATTCTATATTCGTTTCCCTTTTTCTTTAAATTATCTATTTCTGGAGAATTATTGTTTTGAGATTTGATAATTTCTTGACCAATTAATTTACTTAATTTTTTACTTTCAGATTGAAGGCTTGATACTTCTATATCAATTTCCTTTTTTCTAACAGTTAATTCATGTATGTGGGATACATCATAAAATTTTCCCCTTAAAGATAAATTCTCTGCAACAGATTTTGGATTTTCTCTTATTAATTTTTGATCTAACACTCTTTTTTTTTTATACCTTAATTAAGATAGTTAATCTAAAATCATTATTAGGTATTTTTGGAGAAAAATTAACTAAATTAATGATTCCTAACTTATTAAAGAATTTCCATAAATTTAATTAAGATGCAGAGCGTGCTCTCCCTGAGGATGACCATTCTTTTAATGAATCGATTTGTTCTCTAGCAGTTCTGGATAACGGAACTAATTCGGACACTGCCTTTATTAAATCTTTTTCCATAAGCTCTCTATTTTCAGAGAATGAAATGTGCATTCCCTCTATTACTGCTTGTTCTAGTTCTGCTCCTGAGAAACCATCTGTTCTATCAATAATTGTACTTAGAGGGAAACTGTAACTTGGTCTTCTCTTTTTTAAATGTAAATCCAGGATGCTCAATCTTTCGTCTGAATTTGGTAAATCAAGAAAAAATATTTCATCAAACCTACCTTTTCTTAATAATTCCGCGGGGAGCTTGTCTATTGCATTAGCGGTGGCAATAACAAATACTGCAGATTCTTTTTCAGCCATCCAAGTTAGCAAACTTGCTAAAACCCTTTGACTTGTCCCTCCATCGCTTCTTGCATCGCCACCAAAGCCCTTATCAATTTCATCGATCCAAAGGATGCATGGGGACATGGCCTCTGCTCTCAATATTGTTTCTCTTGTTCTTGCCTCGCTTGAACCAACAAGACTAGAAAATAGTCTCCCCACATCTAATCTAAGGAGTGGCATCGACCAACTTTTGGAAATGGACTTTGCAGTAAGAGACTTTCCAGTTCCTTGAGCTCCAACCAGTAGAACTCCTTTGGGAATAGGTAATCCATAGTCTCTAGCTTCCTTAGAAAAAGCTCTGTATCTTTGATTAAGCCAAACTTTTAAAACATTTAAACCACCAATATCATCTTGACTTGATTTGGCTTCGAAAAATTCTAAAATTTCACTTCTGGCGATAACTTGTTTTTTTTCTTCAAGTATATCTTTAATATCTTCTTTACTTATTTTCCCTCTTTGCGCGAGGGCCTTTGCTGTTACTTGCTTAACTTTTATTTCTGTTAGTCCACTTGAAGCTATAGAAAGTTCATTTAAATCTTGTTCTTCAAGATTTGAATTGGTATTGATAGCAATTTTTTTTATTAGATTTTTTAATTCTTTTTGATCAGGTAAAGGTAAATTTAAAATTGTCATTAATTCATCCAGCTCATCTGATGATGGGAATAAATGTGAACTTATAACTAGATTATGATTCGTTTCCTTTAGCGATGAAGATAGTTCTTTAATAGTTCTACTAATAGATGGATCATCATAAAATTTATGAAAATCTTTAACTAATAAAACCGTTGAAGCTTCAGAACTTTGTTCCTTTAGCCAATTAAGTACTCCTAACGGATTGTTAGAGAATTTACCTTCTTCATTTATTAAACCCTTAATACCGGAGACACAATCCCAGCAAACGAACCTTTTAATATTTAATCTTTCGCATGATAAATTAACTAATTTTTCTAACCTTTCTTCTTCTTTAGTCCTTATCCAAATTAGTGAAGCTCTTGATTTTATTAGTAATTCTAATTTTCTACACCAAGGATTCATTGTGTAAGTTCAAAACTATTTTTTGCTATTTGGTTCAAAAGGCAATCTTTTATCTGTAATGGTTGAAGCAGTTGTTGCTATAGCTTCATTTTTTACTAATAATTGTTGATCCAAAATTTTTTGAAGATTTTCAGGGAGGGCTTCTTTGTTAAGAAGGAAGGTTTGAAAAGCCTGAAATATGTTGGCAACAACCATATATAGTAATACTCCTGCTGGAAGTGGGAAAAACAGAAACATGCCAGTGATCATAACTGGAGTGATTTTGTTGGCTGTTGATTGTTGCGGATTGGCAGGCATTCCCTGACTAGACAAAACTTGAGAAAGAAGCAATGTTAATCCAAATGCACCAACAAGTGCTGCTATATCCCAGTTAATAGAACCATCTACATAAAAGCCAACTTGACCAAGTGCCTTAATGAATAAAAAACCACTTTTAGCTGCCAAACCTGGAATTTTTGCTTCAATTGTTGCATCACCTGGTTTGATTGCAGTTACTTTTCCATCTTGGGAAACTTTAATATTTTCGGAGCCTTTTGAAACTGTCCAAGTAGGGAGAAATTTAGAGCCATTATCATATTTAGACAAAATTTCTGAGTAGCTATTACCATTCGTTGTTTGTAAATTTATTGTTATTGACTCTTCTGTCCCAAGTTTTGTTCCACTAGGAATTGTGGCAACAACAGGGAAATGTGATTTTTCTGTAATAAATATAGAATGTCTTGGAGATTTATAAGGTTTAGGATCAATTGCAGCAATCTGATCTTGGGGAATAACCTTAAGATTTATATTGTAAGGAACATCAGCGAATGGTGAGCCTCTTAGGGTCGCAAACAATGCAAATAGTACAGGCATTTGAACAATTAATGGGAGGCAACCTGCAAGAGGGCTTCCAAACTCGTTCATTAGTTTTCCTAATTCTTCTTGTTGTTTCTTTGGATCGCCTGAAAACTTAGATTTTATTTCTGCTTGCCTTTTTTGCATTACTGGTTGGGCAATCTTCATTCTTCTAGCGCTTCTAATTGAACCAGCACTCAAAGGGAAGAGAGCAATTCTAATTACGACAGTTAATGCAACTATTGCCAAACCATAACTAGGCACCAAACCATAGAAAAAATCTAGAATAGGGATAAGTAGTTTTTCAGAAATGAACCCTATCACGATATTAAAAAGAGTGAAATTTTATCAGACATTTTATTTTACAGGAAAAAAAGTATTTTGTAATTAATTAAATTAGAACTTAGTAGCAAATCCTTCTACTTCGCTGAGATTCGAAGTTTGTGATCTTTTAACAATATTATCTTCAATAAATTTTTGTTTTTCTCTAAATAGGGGTAATGATTTCATTTCAACTTTCGAACCGTCATTAAGAATAAGAACCATATCACCATATGATCCGAACCCTCTTGGAATAGATCTGATTTCATCAATGTTTGTCAATGAAACTTGAGTTTTGTTTTTACCAAACCATCCACCTTCTATTGTAATTCTCTTGTTTGTGATTTTATATCTTAACCACAAGGCTCTAACTATTGCGGCAAAGGTAAAAGGCAAACCAAGAATAGTTATTCCTGCTAATAAATTTATAATGAGGTCACTTCTGGCGGGACCACCTTCGTAAAAGGATTCTTCTTTTATGTTGATCATTTAATTAGACGGGATTTGAACATTAAGTTTTGAAATTCCTCCAAAAGAGCATTTTTATCATTGCAGAAATCTCCAAATTTAAGGTTAACAAGTAACCAATAAGGTTTGTGGTTATTAATTTTTTTAATGTTTGTTAATAACCACTCTTGCAGAATTCTTCTAATTTTATTTCTTTCTACAGCTTTCTTTGAAACTTTTTTACTTACAGAAATTGCTATCTTTAAATTGTTGGAAGTATTTTTAAGTTTATGTGATAGCAGTATCTCTGGATTTGATCTCGCTACTTTAAGAGTCATTAATTTCCCATAATATTTAATGGAATTTTTATGAATATATGAAAAAGTCCTGTGACCTTTTAAGCGCATCTTATTAGGTAAGGCCATTATAAATCAGAGCTATACAGCTATTCTCTCTCTTCCTTTTTGTCTTCTGCTTTTTATAACTCTTCTACCAGTATGAGAACGCATTCTTACTCTAAAACCTGATACACGTTTTCTTTTTCTTGAAGTTCCGCCAAAAGTTCTCTTAGTCATTTTCTTGAAATATCCATAATTAATTTATCATTTAATCGATCAATATGGTCCAGCTTCCTAAATATCTTGAAATTGATCCACCTTTAGGTTGTCCATATGAATGAAATTGATACAGTCCTGATCTTTTTGGATTAGTTATCTTTTTAAAAACAATGGCATAGCTTTCTTTATTTGCGAGTATTGGGCTATAAGGGTAAATATTTATCTTTCTTAAGGAAGATTCATCTGTTGTAATTTCAATATCAGCTGGAGTATCTTCTAGACACTTAGTCCTTTCTTCAAAACCGCCTATCCTAACCTTACAAAGACTTATTTTTTCTTCGTTAAGCGGTACTTTAAAAGTTTTCGGGATAGCAAGATTAATTTTAAGAAGATCAGCCTTTCTATCGTTTGGCCTTAAGAAAAAATAAATTGTATTTCTGAATCTTCTCTTTTCTTCTTTTTGAAACCACTTTAATCGTCTAAATCCAGAGTCTTGGTCCCATTGAAATTCTAATCCTGCTTTAGATTCTTGAATATTACTAAGGAATGGAGTTGAAAATAAGATTGTAGGAATAAGAAAAAATTTTAAAATTTTAAAATTCAAAGTAAATCTCTTAGTTCTTTTTGACATTGATTAAATAAATTTTTAAGGGTTAAATAATTCTATCCAAATTTGAGCTGGAAATTTTCTTTACTTAGATTAACATCTATCTGGCCGTAATCTTGAAGCACCTCTTAAATAGGGCTGATTTATAGGATTATTTGGCGGTAATAAAACTTGAGCCATTATTCTAATACAAAAATTGACATCATCTGATACATACATTTGTTGACAGTCTAAGAATGCTACTGAATCAAGTCCATTACATCTCCTTGCAATTGAAGCAGGGAAACATGCGTCCAAATCTTTTGTAGATGTGAAAGTAATAGATAAGAGGTTTGTCTTAATGAGATTGTTACGGGAAATTAATTCATTTATTAACTCCACCACAGCATCCTCTATTTCCTGAACAGTATTCCCAGATGCTGTAGTAGCCCCCCTTATAAATGAAATTTTATAATCATTCTTCATTTTTCTTAGATATTTTATTAAGGCTTATATAACCAAAGGATTTTATTAGATGTCTCAATCTCAAAAAATAAATTATTAATAACTTTTTCAAACATTCTACTACCAGGAATTAGTCCGAGTATTTTCTTTTTTTTCTTCCCAAAAGTTAAAGGCTGTATTTTTGGATCGATATTAACCATTTTTGCAGCAAGTTCCCTCGCAACAAATTCATCTCCAACCTCATCAACGAGACCCAATTTTTTTGCTTGTGTTCCAGTAAAAATTCTTCCATCTGCAAATTTTCTTACATCTTCAACAGATAAATTCCTTCCTTCAGCAACAGCTTCAGTAAATTGTTTGTAGCTTTCATCTATAAGGCTTTGAAGCAATTTTCTACCCTCATCACTTAAAGGTTTATCTGGAGAAAGTATATCTTTAAAAATGCCGCTTTTAACAGTCTCAAACTTTATACCAACTTTATCTAATAATTCAGAAAGATTGTTCCCTCTTATAATCACACCTATTGACCCTGTAATTGTGCCTGGATTCGCAACTATTTTGTCAGATGCAACACCAATGTAAACTCCTCCAGATGCTGAGATGTTACCAAAACTAGCAATGACTTTACATCCTTTATCTTTAAGTCTTTTAATAGCAGAGTATATTTCTTGGCTATCACCAACAGTACCTCCAGGTGAATCAATTCTCACGATTAAAGCGGGAAATTCTCTATCCTCAATTTGTTTAAGTGCTTTAAGGATAGAAACTCTTGTTGAACTTGTAATAGGCTCATCAATTAAGATACGAGCCATTCTTTTTTTTGACTTTCGTCTAAAAGGCCAAATCATTCTTTTAAGGTAAATACATAAAACTACTTTAAAAAGATTATCAGCAGACCTAATGAATTCAATCCTAAATTGGTTTTTAATGATACTCCCTTTTGCACTTTGGGGAACTTCAATGGCGGCTATGACTCCCTTAGTATCTAGTGCTGGTCCAGAGTTTGTGGCTTCTTTAAGATTACTTCCTGCAGGAATTCTTGTTCTAATTACAACATATTTGTTTAAAAGAGATCTAAAAATTTATAAGTGCGATTGGAAGTGGTTTTTTGTTTTTACAATTGTGGACGCTACTTTTTTTCAGTTATTCTTAACCTATGGAATTGAAAAAACTGGAGCAGGTCTTGGCTCTGTATTGATTGATTCTCAACCCCTTTTGGTAGCTATTTTAGCAAGGGCAATTTTTGGAAATTTAATTAACCCAATAGGGTGGTTAGGCTTACTTTTTGGGTTGGGAGGAATAGTATTTTTAGGTGTTCCGCAAGAATTTCTAGAAAATTGGTGGTTAATGTCTAATGAGGCAATGACTAATGTGAGTTTTAACTTTGGAGAGCTCTGGATGCTTGCCGCTTCGCTTGCTATGGCGCTAGGAACCATTTTAATTAGATTTACCTGTACTAAAAGTGATCCAGTTGCAGTTACAGGATGGCATATGGTTTTTGGGAGTATGCCCCTAATTGTTAAGCATTGCTTACAATCAAATTTTCAATTAATTCCAGATTGGTCAATTTTTGATTGGGGATTAATGTCATTTGCAAGTATTTTCGGAGGCGCAATAGCTTATGGATTGTTTTTCTATTTTGCTAATAATAAAGAAATAACTGGATTTAGTACTCTTGCTTTTTTAACTCCTGTATTCGCTCTTCTAAGTGGAGGTATTTGGTTAGATGAAAGATTGACTATTGTTCAATGGATAGGTGTAGTTTTTGTGCTTATCTCGGTATTTTTTGTTAGCCAAAGAAGGAATTTATGGGAAAATAAACTTACAGATACTAATATTTAATTAGGGTCTTGGTGTGAAAAGTTAAATAATGCGAATAGTTTTAATAAGTACTCCAATAGGTTTCATAGGAAGTGGAAAAGGTGGAGGAGTCGAATTAACATTAAATTCTTTAGTATCAGGATTGCTTTCTTTAGGTCATTCGGTAGAGGTCATTGCTCCTAAAAATTCTAAATTAAATTTAATTAATGAAAAAGCAAAATTACATTTTGTAGAAGGTGAAGATCAAATTAGTTGGCAGCATCAAGATTATAATTCTCCTATAAGCATCCCAGATAATTCACTTCTCGCAGGATTGCTGGAAAAAGGGCTAGAAATCGTAAAAAAAGCAGATGTATTATTGAACATGTCTTATGATTGGCTGCCTATCTGGATGACACTTAATGTAGAGATGCCAATTGCACACATAATTAGTATGGGCGACGAAAGTTCGGTAATAAGTAATTTAATCTCAAAAGTATATGCTAAACGCCCAGTTAATTTTGCTTTTCATTCAAAAATACAAGCTAATGATTATCCATTTATAAAGAAACCAATAATTATTGGGAATGGATTTGAATTGGATAATTATACTTTTCAAGATTCAGTGAAAGGACCTTTGGCGTGGGTTGGGAGAGTAGCTCCTGAGAAAGGTTTAGAGGATGCTGTTTATGTTGCTAATAAACTTGGCGAAAAGCTTAAAGTTTGGGGAGTTAAAGAAGATGAGACATATGCCTCAAAGATAGAAAATTCTTATCCTCAAGGCACTATAGATTGGATGGGTTTTTTATCAACTAATGAATTACAAAAAGAACTCGGCAAATGCAGAGTGTTGTTAAATACTCCGAAGTGGAATGAAGCATATGGAAACGTAGTGGTTGAAGCCTTGGCTTGTGGGGTGCCAGTCATAGCTTATAAAAGGGGAGGCCCTAGTGAAATTATTCAGCATGGGCAAACAGGGTATTTAGTTGACCCTGATGATAAAAAAAATATGCTTTCTTATGTAGAGATTATTGAAAAAATAGAGCGCAAGAAATGTAGAGAATGGGTAGAAAAAAATGCGTCCACGAATATATTTGCAAACAAGGTTGTAAACTGGCTTAATGAGGTAATGAACGAATATTAAGAAAATAGATATTATTAAATGATTCTTAATAACTCAAAAAAAAGGCTCATAACCTTACTAATAGTTTTGGTTTGTGGGATCATAATATTTTTCTTAGGTTTAGGGAGTACAGGACTGGTTGATGAAACTCCCCCTTTATTTGCCGCTGCTGGAAGGGCAATGAGTGAATCTGGTGATTGGTTAACCCCAAAAGTTAATGGAATATTCCGTTTTGATAAACCTCCACTCATATATTGGTTAATGGGTTTTTTTTACTCATTACCGAAAAACGATATTTGGGATAGTTTCGGGACGCTCTCAGCAAGACTCCCTTCAGCTTTGGCCTCATTATTTTTAATGTTAATGATTGGAGACACTTTGTTTTGTTGGCCACAAAAGGGTAATAGGCAATTTCATACTCCTATAGTTGCATCATTAGGATTTGCACTGTCTCCATTCATAATTATCTGGAGTAGAACTGCCGTTAGTGATGCTCTATTAACTGGAACATTAGGGATTAGCCTACTCTTATTTTGGAGAAGAATGGCATCTCCAAATAATGATCAATGCATTTCTGCGTGGGTATTTTTAGGGTTTGCAATTTTAACTAAAGGACCTGTTGCATTTGTTTTGGCATTATTAACTATTACCTCTTTCTTAATAACTCAGAAGGATTGGAAAACGTTGTTCTTCAAGATAAACCCTAAGAAAGGTTTTCTAATAACAATTCTAATAAGTATTCCATGGTACATCTTAGAACTCATAAAAGAGGGGAAGCCTTTTTGGGATAATTTTTTTGGCTATCATAATTTCCAAAGATATACATCAGTTGTAAATAATCATGCAGAACCATTCTGGTTTTTTCTGTACATAATGATATTTGCTTCATTACCATTTACTCCTTTTTTGTATCACGGGATATTTAAAGCTTTTAGGGATTTCTTGAAAAGTTCGAAAGACATTTGCAATGTCAGTGAAACCCTTCATACATATTCTCTTTGTTGGTTGTCTACAGTTTTAATTTTCTTTAGTATTTCTGCAACAAAACTTCCAAGCTATTGGTTGCCAGCAATTCCAGCAGCGTCAATCTTAATAAGTAATAGCTTTATAAACTTAAAAAAATCAAATAAAAATTATTTAAATTTATGGATTTTTAATATTTTAATTTTTTTTGGAATCACGATAGCATTCTTTTTCTCAAATATTTGGTTAAGTTCAATAAATGATCCTGAAATGCCTAATCTTGGATCTGAATTAATAAGTTCTGGGATAGTTTTTAAAGCGAAATTGTTTTTCTCTTTATTTACACTTCTTGCAATAATTTTATTATCTTTTAAATCCAAAAATATATTTCTTTATCTTCAAATTTTACTATTATTTGGACAACCTTTTATTATGTCGCCGATAAGAAAATTAGCAGATACTTCTAGGCAATTACCTTTGAGAAATATCTCAAAATTAATTTTAGATATTCGTGAAGGGGAGGAAACTTTGGCAATGATAGGGATAAGAAAACCTTCTTTACATTATTATTCGAGACAAATAGTTTTTTATGAACCAAATACCGAAGAGGGATTAATTAATCTATCAGAGAGATTATTTAATGATAGAAGAAAAAATTATGAGGATAAACCTGATTATGAATTCAAATCTTTATTAGTCGTAATAGATGATTACTCATCAAACAAACTTCATTGGTCAAATATAAATCATCAAAAATTGGGTGAATATGGGATTTATAATTTATGGCGAATTCAGAAAAGTGATTTGAATAAGTATTCGGAATTTTTAGTTAATAGCGGTTATAAATCTGACTGGAAAAATAGAAAAGTTGAAAAATTTTAACAAAGCTTCCTTTTAAGAAGTGCGTTTTTAAGATCATCAAGGCTGCACTGAGTGGGGATTTCAATTTCATTCAAATCTTCGAGTAATTCAAGATCTATTACAGAATCTTCGGCCAAAAAACTGAAAACTTCATTAATACTTATTCCCATATCTTCAGCCATCTCTGAGATTAGCCTTAGAGTATCCCTTCTCACAGAAATCCTAAGATCTAAAGGGATATATTCATTTTCAGGGTTCGCTGACTTCATAACCTAAATATTAAGACATTATGTATTTATCAGGACATTTTCTTTACATAATTCATTATTCATGCTCCATCTTCTTAAGCTTCCTAGCTTAATGCATTCATAAGAATTTTTAAAAGAGGAATTGTAACTATTGAAATTAAAGTTGTAGTAAAAAGAATTTTCGACGCTATTTCTTGCTTCACGTTATAAGCCTCTGCCATTAATATTGTTGATATTGCAGTTGGGGTTCCTGCTTGAAGTATTACTGCTGATGACTGATAGAAGTCAAAATTCAATAATTTACTTATCAAAAAAACAATAAAAGGAAGAATAAACAACTTTAAAAAAATTGAATATTTAATTTCTTCATTAAGATCAAAAATTTTACTCTTTTGATTTGTAATTATTCCCAGCCTTGTTCCCACTATTATTATTGCTAAAGCGATAACTATCCTTGCAGGTATCCAAAGGTAATTGCCTAATATCTCATCTACATGTATGAGATATGCTACAAGAACTCCAATGATACCTCTTGACGCAGGACTATTTATTAATGCGTTTAATAGGCCTTGGATATTTGGGATGTTATTTTTTTCTGGTTTTTCTTGAAGAAAAAAAGGTCCAAATATCCAAGCAAATAGTGTTGTCCCTAAGTCAAATCCGATAGTGAAGTTAATAGTTGTCGAAGGTAGAAGAGCGATTGCAATTGGTATTCCAAGAAATGATGTATTACCTATTAGACCTGCTAACTGCAATGTGTAATTTGAAAGCCTATTTTTAAAAATTGGGGATATATTTATTAAGATTATTAAAAATCCAATTAGGGAGAATGCTAAAAATGCGCTTTTTAGAAGATTTATATCTATACCCTCCTTTAACAAAAGGCCCATAACACTTAATGGAATGCCAAATCTTATTAGAGGTCTTGCAATATATTTTGAAATCTTTGGATTTTTTTTTCCAAGCAGAAATCCAAAAATTAATAAAGGGATAATATTAATAAATAGAGAGTAGATGGTATTAATTAAATGTTTTATAAAGCAATATTAACTTGTCGAAGCACAGTAATAATTTTAATGCGCTTTAAAATTAAATTATTTTCCATATTGCTTCTTCAGGAATTAGAGGAGATTTATATAAATCTTCTGGTTCTTTAGTTAAAACTCTCCAATTAGGAACTCTACAAGTTACATAAGCAGGACTTTCTATCAAAACACCAGGTTTTTCGTCAAAAGTACAAGTAAAACCTTCCTTCCAAAAGCCATTATTATTAAGGCTACCTTTAAACCAAACCCAGCATTTTGAAGTTTTCAAGATCAAAAAGAATCTATTTCTATCATAAATAACTTTTAAGTAATATTTTTATAAAGATAATACTTTTAAAATGATTATTAATTATTCAAAGTCTTTGAAAAATATACTTTCGATATCAATATTAGGAGGTTTAAAATTAAGGTAATCAAATTAGCAATCAATATTGGTGTAGATGAAATTTTAAAACCGTAAATTATCCAAGAAAAGACTCCAACAATAAACATTATCAAAGTCGTCAAAGAAACATCATCTGCTTTTTTTGTTTTTATAGTCTTTACCAATTGAGGTAAAAATGCAGCTGTTGTTAAGATCGCCGCAAAATATCCAAATATATCTACATTCATAAAAGTTTTAAAAACTATTCTTTAATTTGATCAGATAAAAATCCTAGGGGATCTCTCATATTTGGTGAATATCCAAGAACATTATTTGAAAAAAATTTATAAATGACTTGATTTTTATCATTTAATAAAAAGGAAGCTCCTCTTTGAGGAAGATATTTTTCATGAAGAATGTAATCACTCCAATTTAGGATTATTTCATTCATATTACTTAATCTAAATGTTGCCAATTCAAATGGTCTCAAATAACCAGACCCGAAAACCTGTTTAAAAGAATTACCTGAAAATTTTAGAAATTTTAAAATGTCAATTTCATCAAATTCTGAATAGATTTGCTTTGCTTTTTGATCGCCTGTGTAACCTCTAATAACTTCTTTAATTGTTTTAAAAGAATTTATGCCTGTCAACATCAAAAGCATATTTATCCAACCTCCTAAACCAATATCTAAACCTTTTGAAACTTTAAGATTATTATGGATTTGATTATCAGAAACAACTATTAAATTTTCTTCACAGAAGCCAGTATATTTGCAGAATTTTCGTTTCCCATTATGGTTGCCAATAGCAATGGCAAAAATATCTAGCGTATTATCTTTATGATTATCAATATAATTTTTTAAATTTATTGCATATTCAAAACTATCGAAATCTCCCAATAAACCAAACAAAACAATTAATTTAAATTTTTTGCTCCCTTGAAAGTTAAGTTCTTCAACAAGATTATTAATATCATTTTGAAAATTGTCAGTCACGATAGTTAAATGATTTTTTCTTAAAAAATTTTTCTTACTTCAATTAGTATAAAATTTTACATGGAAAAGTTTTTAAAGAAATTAATTTAATGTTTTTAGATTTTATTATCTTAAGGTAAACATTTTGAAGTTATGACTGTAGGAATTTATTACGCAACTACAACTGGAAAAACTGAAGACGTAGCTGATCGCCTTCACAACTTTATCTCTTCAGCAGAAGCACCTAAGGATGTATCTGATGTAGATGATCTATCGGAATTTGAAGGTCTTGATGGCATCATCTGTGGGATACCTACTTGGAATACTGGAGCAGATGAAGAAAGATCAGGAACTGCGTGGGATTCAATTTTAGAGGATATCGGTGACCTAAGTTTATCCGGAAAAAAAGTTGCAATTTTTGGCTTAGGAGATTCTTCTACCTATACAGAAAATTATTGTGATGCAATGGAAGAACTTCATAGCTACTTCACTAAAGCAGGTGCCGAGATGGTCGGTTATGTAGATAAATCTACTTATACATTTGATGAGTCTAAAAGCGTTATTGGAGAAAGCTTTTGTGGATTACCTCTTGATGAGGATAGTGAATCTGATTTGACTGATTCCCGTCTTGAAGCATGGGCTTCTCAGCTAAAGGGCGAAATCCCCTCATTGGCATAAGCTCGAAGATATCACTTTCCTAAGTTGTAACATTTGTTCTTTCAAAATATGTTTTTTTTACATAAGTAATTAAATCTGTAAAGAACTTTTAAAAACCATACTGAATTAGCAATATGCTCAATTTGCTGTTTACTTAAATCAAGTGTTACAAACTTACGGAAAATCTGATGTCACCTATGACTGGTACGCAGGGAATTCTGGTGTTGTCGGCCGTTCAGGTAAATTCATAGCAGCTCATGCTGCCCATGCAGGGCTAATGATGTTCTGGGCAGGAGCTTTTGGATTATTCGAATTGGCACGTTACGACGCCAGTATTCCAATGGGTGCACAGAAAGCAATTGTTTTGCCTCACCTAGCGGGTATTGGAATTGGGGGCGTTGAAAATGGTGTTATCACAGAACCATATGGAATTGTTGTAATTTGCACATTACATCTAATTTTCTCAGCAGTATTGGGTGCTGGGGGGTTATTACACTCCAACAAATTTGCAGGTGATCTTGGAGACTACCCAGAAAATAGTAAGCCACAAAAATTTGATTTCGAATGGGATGATCCAGATAAATTAACTTTTATTCTTGGTCATCATCTAATTTTTCTTGGGCTAGGAGCAATTATGTTCGTTGAATGGGCTCGTATTCATGGAATTTACGATCCAGCAATAGGATCTACAAGACAAGTTATTTACAATTTAGATATTGCTGCTATCTGGAATCATCAATTTGATTTTTTAAAAATAGATAGTCTGGAAGACGTTATGGGAGGACATGCTTTCCTAGCTTTCCTTGAAATAATAGGAGGTGTTTTCCATATTTGTACTAAACAATTTGGAGAATACACAGAATTTAAAGGGAAAGGATTACTTGGTGCTGAGGCAATTCTTTCATATTCAGTAGTTGGTGTTTCTTACATGGCTTTTGTTGCTGCTTTTTGGTGTGCTTCAAATACAACCATATATCCAGTTGATCTATATGGAGAACCTTTAAAGCTTCAATTTGAATTCGCCCCTTATTTTACTGATACAGTAGATTTAGGTTCAGGTGCGTATAGCTCAAGAGCTTGGCTTGCTAATACTCATTTTTATTTGGGTTTCTTTTTCTTACAAGGTCATCTTTGGCACGCACTAAGAGCAATGGGATTTGACTTTAAGAAAATTGGTCAAGCTTTTGACAATATTGAAAATACAAAAATTACTCAAAACTAGTTTAATTTAATAAAAAACCTCTCCTCTATGAGGAGGGTTTTTTTTTGTAGAATTATTTTATGCATCCAAAAAATTAATGGATAATCTAAAGGAAATTAATTGCAAGGAGATTTTCAAAAAGGCTTATGAAAATCGTTATACCTGGAAGAATGATTTTCATGGTTACCAAGGTAAATGTATTTTCTTAACTAATAATATTATTCATAAAGGTGACTTCGTATTAGGTAAAGACTTTAAACCAAATATTCAACAAATAGAGGATGAGAAAGTTGTTAAAAGTATTGCCTCTCAATTATTTGAAGTGTGTATACACAGAGTAAAGAGAGAATTTGAATCAGTGCACTCAGAAAATAATTTTAATTTACTTAAAAATTCTGAAAGTGGGATTGAAATGATTGTTTCAGGTAAGAATCAAGGTGATAAATATAGAGTTAAAAATGAATGTATTAATATGGTACGTAGAAAAATTCATGGAACAATAATTGAAATATTTGTTGCAGAATTCATCAATACTGGAATGGGTTCACTTAGTAAAAAATATAGTAGTCAATCGATTGATCCAGATACACTCAAGGCAAAATCACAAAAATTAGAATATGAGGATGAATTTATAAATATAGGTCAAGAAGATTATTGGATCTTAAAGTCGAGGATAATAAAATACTTAAATCAAAATAATGAAGAAGAAACGCAAAAATTTATTTTCGAGGATTTAAGTTTATTGAAATAAGTTTTTTTATTCGACCAATCTAAATCCTTTATCAAGTAGTTTTTGATAAAGGAGTCTTGCTCTAAAAGCTAAAATTTGTTCTTCATTTTCATTACTAATTACATGAAAATAATTATTGTCTAGTTTATTTTTGCTAAAACATACATTTGACTCTCCTAATCTTAAAGTCCAGTTTTCTTCTTTTGCTAAATGCTGATTAGGTCCTAGATCCCAAGGACATTTTTCAGGATATTTTTCTCTTTTAGAGCCCATATTGTTAATTTAAACTATCCAATATTAGTAAAAAATTAAAAGTATGGCTATAGATCCTTGGCATATAATTTTGTCTAAAATTTAGTAAATCCATGTATTATTTACTCTTTAGTCGCAATTAAGCAAAAAAACGGATCTTTATTTAAAAAATTGAACAGGTTATATGAGGTTTTATTGAATTTTTTAATAATTTTTGGTTCATTAAATCCGTTTGTAATTAATACTTTTCTTACATATTTGACTCTCTCTTCCTCAGTAGAGGTAGTCCAAATATTAGGTGCTTTATGCCAAAATGCCCTATTTGAAAAAGCTATTATAAATTTGCCCTCATTAGTCAAAATTCTTACTATTTCTCTAGTTAAATTTTCTGGAAATTGCAAATATTGCCAAGCTGCAACCATTAAACAATAATCAACACTTTCACTATCAAGGGGAATTTCTTGATTCTTATTGAAATTTTGTATCCAAAAGGTATCAAAAATTTTGTTTTTCTCAAGTTCTTGTTTATTTAATCCATGCCCAATAACCTTTTTAAATTTTTTCTCTTCAGGCAAATAACTATCCCAGCTGGACATTAAATCGAGGACAGTAGAATAATCTGAGATTTCTTTTTTATAAACATTTGAAAGATAATGTCTGAAGTTTGCATCTAAGTGATAGACAAATTTTGGGTCAGAATAAAATTCTTCATCATTGCTCTCATCAAGTTTTTTTCTTTGATAACTATTTAAAACTTCCAAAACTAAAAATAATATGAGGTGCTTTAAATTTAATAAATAGATATTCATATTGTGTTTTAGGAATGAATTTTTGAATTAATTAAAGATTTTTAAAAAAACTAGACATCTATTAAAAAAAAGTTAAATTATTAATTAAGAATTTAATTAAAAATGATTAAATTTAAAAGGCCCAAAAAAAGTAGATCTAGAAATGCTCTTTTCAATCCTTATAAAAATGGAATAAGTGAATACGATATGACATATCTTTCATCAAAAAAAGTTTTAAGCAATAAAACCTTTAATTTACAAAATGATTTTCAAAAAGATAATTTAGCTGCATAAATATGCCTTACATTAACATTTCTACTTCAGCAAAAATAGAGGATAAGAAAAAATTACTGAATGAAATCTCAATATTAGTTGCATCTTTAACAAATAAATCAAAAAAATTTGTTATGGCTAAATTAGATGATAATTCCGAAATCTTTTTCGAAGATGAGAGCCCTTGTTGTTTTTTAGAGATTAAGTCAATAGGTTCTTTAAATCCTTCGGAAATGGCAAAGCCAATATCTAATTTTGTATTTGAGAAAATGGGAATTCCAATAGATAAGATTTATATTTCTTTTGTTGATCTTCCTGCTTCAATGTGGGCTTGGAATGGAAGAACCTTTGGTTAAGAATTCTTGAGTTTAAAATTTAATGGAAATAAATAAGTTAGTCGATTTAAACGTTCTTAGAACTGCTCCTCAATTAAACAATATTCAATCAAAAAAAATATTAGAGGAACTAGAAGTAAATATTTTTAATGCTGATTGGATAACAATCGGAATAATGGCATCTTGTGATAATAAAGCTATTAAAGCATTGCAATTAATTACTGAAAAATATTCCTCAATTAAATTTGTAAATTTAGACTCCCTTCATGCTGAAGGAAGTGTTTTTTTAAAAGGTAATCAAAAAACTGGTAATGTTTTTATTAGATCTGAAAATGGTATTGGTGAAGGAATTTTAATAACATGTCAGTATGATTCAGATGCTGATGAATCTAATACTTTTGGGCCATTGCCATTAGATTTCTTTAAATAAAATCAATTTCAAAATTATGTTTTTATTTATGGTTTATTTTTATTACACCTTTTTATCCGATAATAGTTTCAGAAATTAGAGTCGAAAATATTCTCTATTTTTTAAGCTTTGTTATTATATTTAATGGCATTGATCAAAATTATTCCATTCTTTAAAAGTTGATGTTTTTTCAGAATATAATTAAAAATCTAAATAATTTTTGGTCTGAAGAAGATTGTTTAATTATGCAGCCTTACGATACAGAGAAAGGCGCTGGGACAATGAATCCCCATACTTTTCTGAGAGCTATTGGACCGGAACCTTGGTCTGTTGCATATGCTGAGCCATGTAGAAGACCCACTGACGGAAGATTTGGTGATAATCCAAATCGTGCTCAACATTATTTTCAATATCAAGTAATAATTAAACCATCCCCTGACGGGATTCAAGAAAAATATCTTAAATCCTTGGAATCTCTTGGAATAGATCCCATAAATCATGATATAAGATTTGTTGAAGATAATTGGGAGTCGCCAACTCTTGGAGCTTGGGGCGTAGGTTGGGAAGTTTGGTTGGATGGAATGGAGGTTACCCAATTCACTTATTTCCAACAATGTGGAGGTTTAGATTGTAGTCCAATCCCAATTGAAATCACATATGGATTAGAGCGTATTGCTATGTTCTTGCAGAATAAAGAAAGCATTTGGGACTTAAATTGGAACAATCGTTTGAGATACAGTGATATTTGGCTCCAATTTGAAAAAAATCAATGTTCTTATAATTTTAATGAATCAAGTCCTGTTAATCTCAGGAAATTATTTGAAATTTACCAAGATGAGTCACGGATGTTAATTGAAAAGAAATTAACTTACCCTGCCCTTGATTATGTTCTGAAGTGTAGCCATGTATTTAATTTGCTTGATGCGAGGGGAGTTATTTCAGTTACAGATCGTGCCCAATATATTGAGAAGATTCGAAAATTAGCAAGAGATGTTGCATTATCTTGGATTGAGGAAAGAGAATTTTTAGGATATCCCTTAACAAAAAATTAAATTTATTTTCAAGATTTTCTTAGGCATTGGATTTTTTTTAAATACTTTTATAAGTATAAATAGTTACACCCCTTTGATACTTTTAGTATCTTTTTAAATTGTCACTTTAGATACAGTATAAGTATCCCACATAATGATGGGTAATTTTAGTGTGAGGTAAAATGAAACTCTTCCAACAAATGTTGGTAGCAGGGGCGTCTTTGAGCTTGTTAGCTCCAATTACTGCTCAGGCTTCCGAATTTGTCAATATTGAAGAAATGAATAGCTACACTCGTAGCCAAAAAAAATCTTCAAGACTTGACAGTAAAACATTCACTACAAAAATTAGTGAAGATAATACAAGCCTTAAAGGACTTATTAATGGCCTAGAGGTAAAACAAAATCAATTTGAGGCTGGCAGCTTTTCAGATACTACTACCCTAGACGGGAAAGCAGTTATGTTTATTGGAGCTGTTGATGGTGCTGATGAAATAGGTGAGTCTGAAACTGTACAGACTGGTTACACATACACAATGAACCTGAATACAAGTTTTACAGGTGACGATAATCTTTATATACGTCTTAAAGCTGGTGACAATGGTGATGTATGGGATGAAAGATCTACTTACCATATAGAAACCAAAGACACAGGAGATGAATTTAGGGTTGATAAAATGTGGTATACATTCCCTATAGGTGATAAAATTACAGCTTTCGCTGGCCCAAGGATTGAAAATTACTACATGTATATCACTCCTTCTATCTATAAACCAGGTGCACTTAAATCCTTTAAACTTGGCGGAAATAGTAACTTTGGAGCAAGTACCGACGTAGGTTTTGGTTTAAAGTATGAGACTGATTCTGGATTTGGATTTGCAACCAATTTAGTTGATAAGAATGCTGATGCCGCTGCAGGTGGTTTATTGGGTGATAGTAGTGTCAGAAAGTGGGATACACAAATTGCTTATACGGCTGAAAGATGGCACGTTTCAGCATTTCTAACAGATTTTCAAAACTGGACTTCTCACTCATATAACGCTACTACATTAGCTAGACAAGTAGCTTCAGACGGAACAGGTTACTCTTTAAGAGCCTATTGGATGCCGGAAGAATCAGGAACTTCAGTACCTGAAATCTCAGTCGGTTATGACAGTAAGTCTTATGAAGACGTGGTTGCACCAAATAACGTCGAACAGGCAAGTAGTTATATGATCGGACTTACTTGGAAAGATATAATCCAGCCTGATGACAGAATCGGTTTAGCATTCACACAACCTCTTAAAGCTACCGAATTTTTGGAAGGAGCTGAAGGTAATGAAGTTGACCCCTTCATTTGGGAAGCATATTATGCCTTCAAACCAAATGATTCAATGGAAATCAGACCTGCAATTTTTGGTGGAACTGACGTAATGGCTGATGATCAAGACGACATCTTCGGTGTTCTCACAACTGCGACATTCAAATTTTAACTGATTGTTTCACTAACAAATTGCTAACAAAAAAAACACCCTTTATAGGGTGTTTTTTTTACTTTTAAATTAGTAATTTACCAACAATTTTCTCCTTCACCAATGGGGACGCAAACACTTGATTCTTTTGCTTCATCAGCCAATTCTTGAGCTCTAGCATCTAATTTAAAATCGGCCTCTAATGGCATATCAGTGTTCCATTCTTTTAAACCACCTAAATCATTCTCCGAAGCTTTTAGGTCCGTATTTTTAATAGATGAGATAGTAAGGACGCTTGTAGCAGCTAAAAATATTGCTATTGAGCTTTTTTTTTGCATTGAAAATTTCAGAAACAATACTCTTTATTCTAGGTTTAAAAAAAAATTTTTTCTATCTTATGTATAAAATGATTCTTCCCTAGTCTCCTAATACTCTTAGAAGGTTTGAATAAGATTTAAAAATAAGATCTAATTCATCTGATCTACCATTTTTTGCTAAAATTCCTCTCGCACCAGCATCGAGGTCAAACAAATATTCTCTTTCTTCAATACTCTTAACATAACTTTCAATCCATCCAATTAGTACAAGTCTTTCTCCTTTGGTTACCTCTTGTACTGAATGAAGATAAGTGCTTGGGTATATTAATATTTGACCAGCACTAAGTTTGAAATTATTTTGTGAATTAATATCTTCAATAATTAGTTCTCCCCCTTCATATGTATCGATATCACTTAGAAAGACTGTAAAAGATAAATCAGCTCTACCTGAAGACATAAAAGTATTATCTACATGTCGACCATAGTACATTCCCTTTTTAGATTTTGTAAAAATCGTTCCATGTATTTTTTTTGTAAGTGAAAAACTTTTAATTAGTTGATCTCCATTCAATTTATTGATTATGAATTTAGTGAATTTTTTTGATATTTCCGATTCTCTCTTTAGTTGCATATTATTCTTTACTTTAGATGCATGAGTTCCTGCAGTCTTTTTCCCATCTTCCCAATCTTGACTGTATTTATCCAATTCTCTTCTTATCAAATTTATTTCTTCAGTATTCAATAATTGGTGACTTAAATAATTCATATGTAATATAAAAAATGATACATATTGGGGTATAGAAAATGTCTTTTAAAATTCCTGCTGCATTATTAAGTATAAAGTAACCATATATACTAATTTGAAAAATTGCAAAAACTTAAAAAGTTCATCTATTCAGCATTAACATGCTCTATTTTATTGAACAATATACCTGTTAATTCAACACAAAAGGAAGTTAAAGTTTATTCAGGTAGACATTACAATACAGATAGGAGTGTTTATAAAAATTTTGCAGAAGAAACTGGTATTAAAGTTCGACTAATTGAAGCAGCTGGAATATCTTTGATAGAGAGGTTGAAAAGGGAAGGCAAAAATTCCCAAGCTGATTTAATTTTGTTAGTTGATGCAGCTAGAATTACTAATGCAGCAAAAGCAGGATTACTTCAGAGCATTGATTCACCTATCCTAGAAAACAATGTCCCAAATGGATTAAAAGACCCCGATAAGAAATGGTACGCTTTAACGAGAAGAGTTAGAGTTATGGTTGCTAATCCAAAGGTAGTTGATGTAAGTAAAATTAATGATTACACTGATTTGGCACACCCTTCTCTAAAAGGAAAAGTATGTTTAAGGAATAGAAAAAGTCCTTATAATCAATCGTTAGTCTCTAATCAAATAATTAACAAGGGTGAAGAAGCTACAAAAAATTGGCTTAGTGGGATGATTTCAAATGTTTCACAACCTTTTTTCCCAGGAGATATTTCGATTGTTAGAGCAGTTTCTAAAAGAAAGTGTGGTGTGGGAATTGTAAATCATTACTATGTTGCCAGAATGTTAGCAGGGGTAAATGGAAGAAGGGATGCTTTATATGCAAAAAAAACAAAGGTACTTACTCCTAACCCTGCGCATATAAATATTAGTGCGGGTGGAATTGCGAAATATGCAACAAATAAAAATGAAGCAATTAAGTTGCTTGAATACTTAGCCTCTCCAGCAGGAAGTACAGGTTTAGCTGCTCCAACTTTTGAACATCCTTTGAAGGAAGTTAATCAAAATCAAATAGTAAAAAACTTTGGAGAATTTACACCTGATAACATTGCTATGGAAGAACTTGGAGAAAAAAATTCACTTGCAATTAAAATGATGAAAGACGCTGGTTGGGATTAAACTAACTATTAGTTAAAGTAAGGATTGCCTATATATATTTACACATAGTTTTTGAATTATGGAGAGGTGGCTGAGTGGTCGAAAGCGAACGACTCGAAATCGTTTAATAGTTAACTATTCGTGGGTTCGAATCCCACCCTCTCCGCATTAAAAATCTACCCAAATGATAAATGACTTCAAAGATAGAAGGTTGGTCTAATCGCCAAAAAGATACAGGATGGGGGTATGCTTTTGCTCATTGGATACCATTCGTCTGGATCTATTATGCGATTACAAGACGAACAATTACTCCTTTCCTTTATCAAACTTGCGGAGCATTTGTTATTGGATTCAGCATCGGATTTGTATCTGCCATAGTTAATCCAAATGTCGAAGATGAGACAGTTGAAAATCTAGCTTCACTTGGCGCATTAATTGGATCGCCATTACTTGTTAAAAAAGGTGTTGATCAATCGCGCTTATTTGCTAAGAGTAAATTAACTAATTAATTCTTCAAAATGTTTTGTAGAAATAGTTTTTACCTAGGTGATTTGTGTTTTGGAATGTGTTACGAGATTCTCAATTATGAGTTGATTTATGATTCATTGTCGACGCTATAATTGAAAATTTCTCTTCAATTCAATGTTTAAGCTCTCCAAATTTTTAGTGTTTAAGTTTTCATAAGTGAATGATAATTTAAAACATTTTGAATACTGATATTTAGATAAGTTTTTCTATTTTTTCTTATGATAATATTTAAAAAAAACTGAAATGAATAATAAAGGTGAAGCGCTTACTCAAAATAGAATTGGATTTGAGAAACTAAATATAGCGTTAGGTGCTCTTTACAAAGAGTGGTATCAACTCATATCGCAAAAACTTTCTAATTCAGAGGGCATGAACCTTGAATTAGGGTGCGGTGCAAGTTTTATAGAGAAAGTAATTAAAAACATAAAAAAATCAGATGTTTTCTTAAATACAAACACTGACTTAAAAATAGATGCGATGGAGGTAGGATTGAAATTTGAAAATAAAATATCAAACTTGATTTTAGTTAATGTTTTTCATCACATAAGTAATCCTGAATTATTTTTAAGGTCGGCAGAAAAATCTCTTGTTTCAGGAGGAAGAATAATTATGATTGAACCTAGCAATAATATTTGGAGTAGATTGATTTATAAATTGGTTGGACATGAAAAATTTGATACAAAACAAAAAACTTGGGAATTTGAATCAAATGACCCACTATTAGATTCAAATCAAGCACTCTCATGGATAATTTTTCAAAGAGATCATAAAAAATTTAAAAAATTATTTCCTAAATTTTCTCTTCTCAAAAAGAAAAGTATTATGCCTTTATCTTATTTGTTGAGTGGAGGACATAGTTATAATTCAAAAGTTGGTGAAAATTTTATAAAAAAAATTAGAAAACTAGAAAGAATGTTTTTTGATAATAAATTTGGAATATTTGATCTCATATGCATAGAAAAGATCTGAATTTTAAATCAATCATTATTAAGGTCCTTTTCATATATTTAGGGGTTTATATTGTGGCATTAATACTTAGATATAATTATGATTTTGAATCTTTATTAAGTAATTTTCAATATACATATTTGATATTGATGAATTTGATCTCTATATCTCTTGGTTTACCATTAGCAATTATTTTTGACATTATATTAATAAAGTTTTTTGGTTTATATTATGTTTTATTTTTTTCCCCTTTATTAACATTTTTAGGAATAGTTCAAATTTTGATTTTAAGGAAAATTAATTTTAAGCTTACTAGTAACAAATTATTTTTTAAATATCCTAGAAATAATAACCTATATAAATTTTTTGAAAAAGTTTCTTTTAAACCTCTCTATATTTTATTAATAAGAACTTTCCCTATTTTACCTTTTTTCTTAGGTAGTTATTTTATTGCCTTTTCCAAAAGTAAAATAAGAGCAATTTTAATAAATTCATTTTTGGGTTCATATTTTTATTATCTTTTGCTTTTTCTAATAATTGGGAAAGCTTAAGCTGCTTTAGAGAAATCCAATGATTAATATCTTATTTGTAATTCTAGAAAATTTATGTTTCCCAAAAGGGGTCCGTAGTTAAAGAAACACTTAACTCACATTTTCTATTACTTTTAACATCACTTATGCAAGCCCTTATCGTCTTACCATTTACATCAATTTCACAGGCGCCGCAACTTCCAGTCAAACAGCCTGAAGGAATTTCTAAACCTGCTTTTTTTGCTGTAGAGAACCAATCGTCCCCTTCTAAAGCATAGGTCTCAAGATTATTTGGCCATTTGATTTTAATTTTCATTTTTTTAACTTAATAAAAAACCGATATTTAAATGTTTATGAAACTCATTCGCAAGTTTATTAATAATCGAATCCCTTTTGATTTTATAAGATATTGATTTTTCATTTAATATTGGTAGATTTCTGTTTCTTCTTATTAAATTTATGTATTGATCTCTCCATTTATCATTTTCAAATATCCCATGGATGTATGTACCCGCAACAGTACCCCCTTCTTTGTTCTCTTTGTACCAACCAAGGTGTAAGTCTTTGAAAATAGAGTTTATCTTTAGTGAACTTTGCATGTTTTCAAATTCAGTTTGCCCATTATGAATTTCAAATCCATTAATTTTTGATCGGCATGGCCATACAGATTCCGATTTAATTTGACGTGTTAGTTTTTTTTCAAAGAAAGTGGTTTTTAGTGGTAGTAATCCAATCCCTTCAATTTTTTGTTCAGAATAGCTTTTGGAACCCTCTTTAAAAAAAGGATCTTCAAGTGTTGTTCCTAACATTTGTAAACCTCCGCAAATTCCAATAATATTCCCCCTTTTTTTTGAATAATTCCTTATATCCTGGGATAATCCAGTCTTTTCAAGAAATATTTGATCTTTAATAGTTTGTTTACTTCCTGGAAGAATAATAAAGTCATATTTTTTTAAGTTTTGTGATTCTCGTACCCATTCGATTAATATTGATTTTTCATTTTCTAAAGGATCAAAATCTGAAAAGTTGCTTATAGATGGTAATTTTATGATCCCAACTTTAATCTCTGGATTTGAGGTACGTGATTTTTTTTCTAATAAATCTAGGGAGTCTTCGGGCGGAAAAGAATCATTTAACCATGGAATAATTCCAATAACGGGTATTTGAGTCTTATCTTCAATCCATTTTTTCCCTTTTTCAAATAATGAAAGGTCTCCTCTGAATCTATTTATAATTATTCCCTTAATGAGTTTTCTTTCTTCAGGTTCCATTAATTCTAGTGTTCCTATAATCTGAGCAAAAACGCCCCCTCTTTCAATATCGGTAACTAAAATGCAATTCGCTTTTAAATACTTAGCAATTCTTAAATTAGTAAGATCTCTATGAATTAAATTCATTTCTACTGGACTACCTGCTCCTTCAATAATTAATCGACAATTTGGAGTTTGTTTATAAATTGAAGCTAAACTTTTTTTAATTACTTCCCATCCTGGAATAAACCAGTCTTTGTAGTAATTTTGTGCGGTTGTTGTTCCTACACTTTTGCCAAGATGAATCACTTCGCTTATTGAGTTGCCTTGTGGTTTTAATAAAATGGGATTCATCTCTGAAGAAGGATTTATACCACAAGCAAAAGCTTGTAGGGCCTGTGAATATGCCATCTCTCCCCCATTCCAATCAACCCAAGCATTGTTACTCATATTTTGTCCTTTAAAAGGTATTGGATCTTCACCCAAATTTTTAAGAATTCTGCAAATAGCCGTAACTGTTAATGATTTACCTGCTCCACTGGATGTTCCTAAAATCATTATTGGTTTCTTTATTGTGTTTAATTTGGCTTCTAGATTCATTCGTAATTTATATTAATTTTGAAATTTATTAATTAGTAAATTGAATTATAATTTGATAAAAAATTTGTGTTAATTCTAGCCTCTGCTTCACAATCTAGAAAGAAATTACTTGAAAATTGTCAAATTGAGTTCTTTCAAATATCAAGTAATTTTGATGAGTCTTCAATTAAAGAAAGAAATATATACAAGTTGGCTTTAGAATTATCTTTTCAAAAGGCTTATACTTTATCTGAAAATATTCAAAAAATATTATTGCCTGAAGAATTTAAATATGGTTCTTTGGAAATCCTGGGATGCGATTCAATTTTTGAATTTAAAGGAGAAGCTTATGGAAAACCATCTAATAAAGAAGAAGCATTACTTAGATGGAAAAGAATGTCTGGAGAATTTGGATATTTACATACAGGTCATACTCTTATAGTTGGGAACTTCGATTCAACTTCAAATCTTTTAAAAATCACTGAAATAATAAAAAAAACGGTAAGTTCAAAAGTTTATTTTTCTAAGTTGGAAGATCGGGAAATAAATAGCTATATAGATACAAATGAACCTTTATATTGCGCCGGAGGATTTGCTCTTGAAGGTATTGGTGGAAAATATATAGAAAAAATAGAGGGATGTTTCAGTAACGTAATGGGGTTAAGTTTGCCTTGGCTCAGAAAAAATTTATATAAATTAGAAAATTGATAAAAAAAAACCCTATCTTTTGATAGGGCTTTTTTTATGGATTAGAGATTAATCTAAATCTGGCATTTCTAGAGCTGGCTCACTCTTTCTGTCGATTCCTTTTTCGAAACCAGCAGCGGCTGCTCTAGCACGTCCAGCATGCCAAAGGTGACCGATGAATGTAAACCATCCTAGGAAGAATTGAGCTGCAGCTAACCATTGTCTTAAATTAACAAAGTTAACAGCATTAGGCTCTGTAATAATTCCACCAACAGAGTTGATAGAAGCGTTAGGAGCATGAGTCATATATTCAGCAGCTCTTCTTACCTGCCAAGGCTGAATATCATTTTGAATTTTCTCAAGGCTTAATCCGTTAGGACCTCTTAAAGGCTCTAACCATGGACCTCTGAAATCCCAAAATCTCATTGTTTCACCACCAAATATAATTTCACCTGTAGGAGATCTCATGAGATACTTACCTAAACCAGTTGGTCCCATTGTTGAACCTACGTTAGCTCCAATTCTTTGGTCTCTCACAAGGAAAGTAAAGCTTTGTGCTTGCGAAGCTTCAGCATTTGTTGGGCCATAAAATTCTGATGGGTAAGCAGTGTTATTAAACCAGATGAATGTTGATGCAATAAAACTTGCAACACAAATTCCACCAAGCGCATAACTTAATAGTCCTTCACCATTCCAAATAAATGCTCTTCTGGCCCATCCGAATGGTTTGGTAAAGATGTGGAATATTCCTCCAATAATTGCAGTTACACCCACGTAAACATGTCCACCAACAATGTCTTCAATGGAGTTAACTCCAATTATTGAACCGGCTCCTCCCCATGGAGACCTGAATAGGTAACCAAGAATAACTCTTGGATCTAGGGTTGGATTAACAAGTCTAACTTCACCACCACCAGGCGCCCATGTGTCATATGCACCGCCGATAAAACACCAGTTTATTGACCATGCTAATGCACCTACACCTAAAACAATCAAATGATATCCTAGGATATTTGTCATTTGATTCTTATCTCTCCAATCAGTTGAGAAAAATGGGAAATCCTCTTCAAGTTTTTCTGGACCTGCTAATGAATGGTAAATACCTCCAAAACCAAGAACAGCAGAAGCTATCAAATGAACCACGCCTGCCTGGAAGAAAGGCATGATATCTATAACTTCACCACCAGGGCCAATGCCATAGCCAAACATCGCAACGTGTGGCATACAGATAAGACCTTGCTCCCACATTGGTTTATCAAAAGTAAAATGATTAACCTCAAAGAGCATCATTGCTCCCGCCCAAAAGACAATTAGTCCAGAGTGAGCAATGTGAGCTCCTAATAAACGTCCAGATAGATTGATTAATCTAGCGTTACCTACATACCAGGCATAGCCAGTTTCCTCAATACTTTGGTTTGGAGCTCTTAATAAATTATTAAAGGGCGTTTCCACGTGGAAGAACCTCCTCAGGGAATACAAAGTTTTCGTGTGGTTGATCCACAGAAGACATCCATGCTCGCATACCTTCGTTCAAAAGTATATTTTTTGTATAGAAAGTTTCAAATTCTGGATCTTCTGCTGCACGGATTTCTTGGCTTACGAAATCATAAGCTCTTAAGTTTAGTGCTAAGCCAACAATACCAATTGAAGATGTCCACATACCCATAACAGGTACAAATAACATCAAGAAATGTAAGAAACGCTTGTTTGAGAAAGCAATACCGAAGATTTGACTCCAGAATCTATTTGCTGTAATCATTGAATAAGTTTCTTCTTCTTGAGTTGGGTCAAAAGCTCTAAATGTTGAACTTTGAACCTTACCATCTGTATAAATACTTGTGTCTTCATACAAAGTATTTTGTACTGTAGCTCCATGGATAGCGCAAAGTAGAGCACCACCAAGAATTCCAGCAACACCCATCATGTGAAACGGATTTAGAGTGATATTGTGAAAACCTTGAATGAACAGAATGTAACGGAAGATTGCTGCAACACCAAATGAAGGTGCGAAAAACCAACTATGCTGTCCTAAAGGATAAATAAGGAAAATACTTGTGAATACTGCAATTACTGCTGAGAATGCTAATGCGTTGTATGGTCTAATTCCAACAAGGCCAGCAATTTCAAACTGACGAAGCATAAAACCAATTAGGCCAAATACTCCATGTAATGCAACGAAGTTCCAAAGTCCACCAAGTTGTAGCCATCTTACGAAACTACCTTGGGCTTCAGGACCCCATAAAAATAGAAGACTGTGTCCCATGGCATCGCCAGGGGTGCTTACAGCTGCTGTTAAAAAGTTACAACCTTCAAGGTATGAGCTTGCAACTCCATGTGTGTACCAAGAGGTAACAAATGTTGTTCCGACGAACCAACCACCTATAGCAAGATATGCACAAGGAAGTAGAAGTAGTCCGGACCAACCAATAAATACAAAGCGGTCGCGCTTCAACCAATCATCGAGGACATCAAACCATCCTCTTTGTGGGGCGCTACCAACTGCGATCGTCATGAGAAATCGTTTTTAGCTTCGGGATACGCAGTGACTGTAACAAAGATTGAGAGTAATGTGGGGAAATATTTGTATATCTGAAATGCCTTGTAAAGCTTTCCTGACTTTTTTATTAAAAATTAGGTAAGAATACTCCCTTAGTTTGTTAAATTATCTGAATTAGGCTCTAAAAAAAGATAAAAATGAATTCAGACCTCACGTCATTCGATAAAATCGAACAAAAAATTGGTGGATCAAGAAAAATTTCAAATTATATTATTGGAGGAATGTTGACTATAGGAGGTATTGGATTCCTTTTGGCTTCTGTATCTAGCTATACAGGAAGGGATCTTTTACCTTTAGGAAATCCTTCAAGTTTATTGTTTATACCTCAAGGAATAATAATGGGAGCATACGGAGTAATTGCAAATTTATTGAATTTTTACTTATGGTATTTGGTTTACATAAACTTTGGTTCAGGAAGTAATTCTTTTGATAAATCATCAAAATCTGTAGAAATAAAAAGAAAAGGTTTATTTAAAGACATTGAAGTTAAATTAAATTTCGATGAAATTAAATCAGTTAAGTTGGACATAAGTGAGGGATTTAATCCTAGAAGGAGAATTGCATTAGTACTAAAAGGTAGAAAAAAACCTCTCCCCCTTAGTGGAGCAGGTGAACTTAAACCACTACTTCAAGTTGAAGAAGAAGGAGCTCGTCTAGCTAAATTTTTGAATGTTAATTTGGAGGGTTTAAAATAAAATTTCCATTAAAAGCATTATCTTTAATTAATGTTTTATTTTTAATATCAGCATGTAGTTTTAAAAATAAGATTGATTCAAATTATTACTGCCAAAAACTTAAATTAAGGTGTATTGCAGATAACAAAGTGATATCTTTTGTGACTTCAAAAGGTGAACTTGAGGTTAAGTTATATGGTAAAGATAACCCAATAACAGTATCAAACTTTCTGGAAAATATAGAAAAAAAATTTTACTTAAATCAAAAATTTTACAAAGTCATCAACTACCCCCAAGTAAGTTTTATTATGGGTGGTATTAATCCGAAAAATAAATTTTATCCTGAAAGAAATCTAACCTTGAACAAGAGAAGTTTATCAATACCATTAGAGATTAAATTCAAAGAAGAAAAAAAACCAAGATATAATTATCAAATAAAAAATCCTTTTGAATTAGAAAACTTAATTTATACCTTTGAGAAAGGTTCAATTGCTATGGTTAAAAGTGGAAAGAATAAGTCCTCATCTACTGAATTTTTTTTTGTAACGGATAAAATACCAGAACTAGACGGTAGATATTCAATTTTTGGGAAAATTATAAAAGGTTTTGATGTACTTGAAAAAATTAAGAAAGAAGATCTAATAATTGGAGTAAAAATACATAATTAAATTTCTAGAGAATATTTATTTATTTTTAACATTTCTGTATTAACTCCTGAAGAGCGCTTAAGAGCCACCTTGCCAGTTCTCGCTATTTCAAGAATTCCATAAGGTTCGAGTAATTTCTCTAAAGCAACTAACTTCCCAGGATCCCCAACCACTTCTAGGGTTAGGGCTATATCTGATACATCAACAACTTTTGCACGGAATATTTGAACTAAATCTAAGATATTACTTCTTGTATCTTCCTTTGATGAAACTTTTAGTAACATCAATTCCCTCTCAACAGCTGCCATATTTGTAAGATCCACAACTCCAAGAACATTAAATAATTTATTGAGTTGCTTAGTCATCTGTTGAAGAGTTTCATCGTCACCTTCTACTACCATAGTTAGTCTTGAAATTCCTTTAGTTTCTGCTGGACCAACAGCGAGGCTATCTATGTTAAAGCCCCTTCTCGCAAAAAGTCCTGAGATTCTACTTAAAGCTCCAGATTCGTCTTCAACGAGAACTGATAATGTATGTTTCATATTTTAAAAGGTTTTTAAATCTCTAATCCATTCGTATGAGATTTTATTGAATACTGAAGGATCTTCATCATGTATACAATGCCCTGAGTTGGATACTATTTTTAATTTTACCCATCTGTAGAAATTTGCAATCTTTTTACCAAGAAACAAAGGTATGAAATTATCCTTGTCGCCCCAAATTAATAAAAAAGGAACTTTTTTTGAAGCACTAAGTTTTCCTAAAAGGTAGGAGGCTTTTAACTTTTCATCTCTCGAAGACATTCCAATACACATTGCTCTTAATGATCTTGCTGAAGTCCTCCTTAAAACTGGCTTCGTTACTAAATCTATTAGTTCACGATCAATGTTGTCTTTTTTAAAATAGGCAGAATTAAGACCCAGTCTAATAACCCTTAGTTTGGTTATTAAAAATAAAATAATCTCTAGAGGGAAAAATATAAAAAATATAGTTATGAATTTATCATTGAAATTTTTTAATAATGGTTTATCTATTATTTTAGTTTTTTTATTTTCTTGAATTTGATCTGGTAAAGGTGATGCAATAACTGTTGCAATCTGGTCTTCTAATGAAACAGCACATGTTAAAGCCACTAATGATCCAAGAGAATTGCCAATTAGGATTACTTTTTTAGTACTCTTTGGTCTGATGACCTGCGCAATAAAATCTCTAACTTGATTACACCAAATCTCATTATTTAGTTTTCCAATTTGTCTTATACCAGGTTGATCTGAATCCCCAAATCCTAGTAAATCTAATGAATATGCGGCATAATTCTTTTTCGCAAAATATCCTAAATTGTTTCTCCAATGTTTTCTACTAGCACCAAATCCATGGAGAAATATAATTGGAATTTCATTTTCTTCGCCTACAGCATTCCAACAAATTTTAAAACCATTCCAAATCCAGTAATTAGTAAAGTTAATATTTTCTTTTTTTTGATTATTTTCCATATGTTCAAAAATTTTCAAGATATTTGCATTATCTACTTTTTCAACAAAAAAATGTATATTGAATGTAAATTATAATAATGATTGAATTTTATTATGGCTAAAGAAATTTTTAGTATTGCAGCAGTTTTTTGGATACTCATACCTATAGGATTGGTTGGTGGTGCACTTTTATTAAAGTTTCAGGGGGATTGATTCTCACGAATACATAATAAATTGAGTTATGTTCTACAGGTTAAGTAAATCTTAAATATGAAGATTCTTTTAGTAGGAGCTACAGGAACACTAGGTAGACAAATAGCAAAGCAAGCAGTAGAAGATGGACACGAGGTAAGATGCTTTGTTAGAAACCCAAGAAAAGCTTCTTTCCTTCAAGAATGGGGATGTGAGCTGACAAAAGGTAATTTATTGAATTCTTCTGATATTGAATATGCATTGCAAGATATTGAAGTTGTTATTGACGCTGCTACCAGTAAACCAGATGATCCTAAGAGTATTTACCAAATTGATTGGGATGGGAAAGTCAACTTATTCAATGCATGTGAATCTTTAAATGTAAAAAGAGTTATATTCCTTTCAATACTTTTAACAGAAAAATTCAGAAATGTTCCATTAATGGATATTAAATACTGTACTGAAAAACTTCTTGAGAAGTCCGATTTAGACTATACAATCTTCAAATGTGCAGCTTTTATGCAAGGAATAATAGGTCAATTTGCCATACCAATTTTAGATAGTCAAGCAGTTTGGATGAGTGGCACTCCAACTAAAATTGCATACATGAATACTCAAGACATGGCAAAAGTTATTGTCTCATCAGTTAATAATTCAAAAACTCATAGAACATCATTGCCATTAGTTGGTCCTAAAGCATGGGATTCAAACGAAGTAATATCTCTATGTGAAAAATTTAGCGAAAAGAAAGCTAAAATTTTTAGGGTTTCACCCTTCCTGATTAAGGTCACTCAAACAGTAGTTTCTTTTTTCCAAGACTCTTTAAATGTTGCTGAAAGATTAGCTTTCGCTGAAGTAACTAGTAGTGGAGAATCATTAGATGCTGACATGAGCAAAACTTACGAAATATTGGAACTTAAAAAAGAGGATATGACCTCACTAGAGAGTTATATTAAGGAGTACTATCAACAAATACTTAAAAGATTAAGGGAAATGGAAGCAGATCTTAATATTGAAGAAAAAAAGAGATTACCTTTTTAATATTGCAATTTTAGAATTAGATAGTATATTTGTACTATATTAAATATTATCAACCTATGTCTGTTTCTAAGTTTAAAAACCTTGAACGAAAACTAGATAATTTTGCAAAAGAAGCAAAAAATGAATTGAATAATGTTTGCGGATCTTCATTATGGGAAAGCCTTGGGTTTGTTTTTTTTGATCAATTAGAAGATTCTGAAAAAATTGCGAAAGCAAATTTTTACTATGGACAACTTCAAATAATTAATGAAATTAAATTTTCAATTTGAATTGAATTGCATATTTTTACGTATGTAATTTTTTTTAAATCAATTTTGGCCAATCTTTTTCTGATAATATGTACTTAGTAAAAGATTAATTAATGATTGAAACTTCGGGTGTAATAGAAAAAGAGCAGGGAAATGGTTTTTATTTGGTTACCTTAGAGCAACCTGAAGGACATCAATGTTTATGTAGAGCTGCAGGTAAATTGACTAAATTCAGAATTAAATTATTAGCTGGGGACAAAGTCTTAGTTGAAATAAGTCCTTATGATCTTTCTAGAGGGAGGATAACTTATAGAGAAAGAAATGCAGGTGGTGCTAAACCTACAACCAATAAAAACAATCCTAAGAGGAATAATAAGTAAACAGTTAATTTAGATAATATTTTTTATCGCTTCTTTAAACTCACTTCTTTGTTTGACACCTTGCCATTGTTTTTTTAATAATTTTTCTTTAAAAAGTTGAACTGTTGGTGTGCCGTTGATACCAGCTTGTTTTGCAATATCTTGATCTTTATCAATATCTATTTCAACTCCAAGAACTGCACCATCAAGTTCTTTGATTACCCTTTTTAACTGAGGTTTTAAAACATGACACGGGCCGCAGCTTGGGGAACTAAAAATTACTAAGATAGGTTTTTTACTCTCGTGATAAAGTTTCCTTAGTGCATAACTACCTTTTTGCCATTCAGAATTTGAATCGAAAGTATCTTCATTAACTTCTTCTTCATTAAAATCTGATGAATTAAGTTTTTTTTCTGGTTCTGGTGTTTCTCTGACTATAGTTTTTGCCAAGTTTTTCTCTGCTAACCACCTTTCGGTAGCTAATGCTGCCATGCATCCAGTTCCTGCAGCGGTAACTCCTTGTCTCCACTCAGAATCAACAACATCGCCTGCTGCGAAGATGCCTTCAATAGATGTTTCTGGTCTTCCTGATTTACAAGCAATATATCCTTTATTATCTAAATCAATTTTGTTGCCTAAGAACTTCGTATTTGGTGTGTGCCCTATCGCGTAAAAAAGACCTTTAATATTGATTTCCCCTTTACCTTCTTGAGAGTGAATAGTTTCTATTCTCTCAAGCCATTCAGAACCTTCCGCTTTATCAACTTTTGTGTTCCAATGAATTTCTATCTTTGGATTAGCTTTTACTCTGTCTACCATTGCTGCGCTGGCCCTTAATTTTTCTGACCTAACAATCAAATGTACTTTGCTTCCATACTTTGTGAGATATGCTGCTTCTTCACATGCAGAGTCTCCTCCTCCAATAACAGCTAATTCTTCATCTCTAAATTGCGGCGTCGCTCCATCACATATTGCACAAGCACTTATTCCTTTACTCCAAAATTTATCTTCATTTATCACGCCTAATCTATTTGCACTTGCTCCAGTTGCAATAATAATTGAGTTAGATTTTATAGTTCCTTCTAAAGTCTTTAATTCAAAAGGATGTGAATCAGTATTTATTGAGACAACATCACTTTCGTATAAATTAGTTCCCCATCTTTCTGCTTGAGCCTTCATTAGATCCATTAACTCAGGACCTAGTACACCATCTGGGAAGCCTGGATAATTTTCAACAAATGTTGTAGTCATTAATTGCCCACCAGGAATTCCACCAGAATTAAATCCTGTTACGAGCAAAGGTTGAAGATTTGCTCTTGCTGCATATATTGCCGCTGTATAACCAGCAGGGCCAGAACCTATAATTACAACGTTTTCTACGTTTGAGGTATTTTCTTTATTTTCCATTTATTTTTTAATATCACTACTAATACTAATAAACAAACCCAAATAATGTAGGGCGGATTTCACTCGGTAGATTTATTATTTAATCGTTGACTTTTTGGTCTAATAACTTTTTTAATTCGGTTGGGAAATTAAGAACAGAATCTTTTAAATTTTCGTTCTTTTCTCCAATATGTAATATCCACTCTCTAAATTCTTCTGCAATCGCATAACTGTCTTCATACCTTTCTAAAGTGTCCATTGCTAAAATTCTATTGGTTGCCCAACAGGTCGCTATGTCGATCCTTTTTCTAATGAAATTGTCCATTGAAAGATTTAAGTTGTATATAGATAAACACATCAAAGAGCCTGTGTATTGTCTAATAAGTTACAACTTTGTACTTCCAAACAATAATTTAATCTTTAATTTATATTTGAGCTAATTTTTGGGGGAATTATAAAGAAAATACAAAGAAATAGAGTTATACTGCTTCGCTGTGATTTGCAAGTAGCCTTTCAACTTCCTCAAAACCCTCTTTAGCTGAATTTAATGCAAGTTCCTCGCTAACTTTTTCTTCTGTTATTAATTTTGCGGAAATTTTCTTTAAAAGAGTTTCTTTCTTTTCTCTTAGTGAACTAACAATTTCTTCTTCAATGATAGATTTTATAGCTTTAGAAATTATTTTTTTATCATTTGCTTCCTCGAATGTACCCTGAACTAATTCTTGAATAAATAATCGATGAACCTCACTACTCCTTAGAAAGCTTTCTGTGGCATTAATAATTCCTTCAACAAGAGCTTCATCTGGTTCAGAATCATTTTCTGCCAGCTTAAATTCCCAATCTAAATGTCTTCTCTGCCAACCTGCCGAGTGTAGACTGGGCATGACTGTCTGTGAATAAGTATCTACTGACATTTCATAAATTCTCTCTGCTAATTTCTCGCACCAGTCTTTACCATGCTTTTCTAGATTTTTCTGCATAGTTTGCCTTGGAACAGCATGACCACCATGATGACTGTGGCACACTCCATCAGGACATTCGATCGCTTTTATACTCATTTGATTAATTAGTACTTATATATTCTAGATAGCTATTTTTTATAGAAAAGAAAATATATTTTTAACAAAAATCCAAGACTTTTGACTTTCTTCAATTTATATTTAGTATGTTAAAAAAATAAATAAATTGACAAAGATACTTATTCCTTCCGAAACAAGCTCTGGTGAAAGGAGAGTTTCAGCTACACCAGAAGCGGTAAAGAAATTAAAAAGCCTTGGATGTGATGTTTATATTGAAAGTTCAGCAGGAAAATTATCAGGATTTAGTGACTTATCATATGAAGAATCGGGCGGAACAATAATAAACAACGTAGATCAAAAAATTTGGGGTGAAGCTGACTTAATATTTTGTGTTCAAACTCCATCAGAGGATAATTTAATTAAGTTGAAGAAAGGCGCTGTTCTTCTTGGTCTTCTTAACCCATATGGTAACAAGGAGCTTCTTAGGATTATAAATAGTAATAAGATTTCAGCTTTATCACTAGAGTTGCTTCCGAGGATTAGTAGAGCTCAATCTTCTGATGTTCTTTCTTCACAGGCCAATATTGCTGGATATAAAGCAGTTCTTTTGGCTGCAAGTGAGTTAGATAGATATTTCCCAATGCTTATGACTGCAGCAGGGACAGTCCAACCCGCAAAAGTAGTGGTTCTTGGTGGAGGTGTTGCAGGATTACAGGCAGTTGCGACGGCGAAAAGACTTGGAGCAATAGTATTTGTATCTGATATTAGACCTGCTGTTAAAGAACAAGTAGAGTCCCTCGGAGCAAGATTTATAGAACTTCCTGAAGTTGAGGAAAAGCCAGCAGAGGCAGGAGGTTATGCAAAAGCTGTAACACCCGAATTCCTCTCAAAACAGAAGGCGACTTTAACTAAATATTTATCTGAAGCTGATGTTGCTATATGTACTGCGCAAGTTCTAGGTAAAAAGGCCCCTGTTTTAATAGACTCACCCATGATTGAAAAAATGAGGCCTGGAGCAGTAGTTATTGATTTAGCAGTTTCTCAGGGAGGGAACTGCGAAGGAACAAAATCAAATGAAACTATTATCAAAGATGGGGTAAAACTTATAGGAGCGGGCGAATTACCCTCTTCAGTTCCTTATGATGCAAGTTCACTTTATGCTAAGAACTTAACATCTTTGATTACACCATTTATAAAAGATGGTGTAATTAAATTAGATAAAGAGGATGAACTAATTTCTGGATGTTTATTAAGCGATCAAGGAGTTGTTCTTCAAAATAAAGTTTTTGAAAATTGAGGTTTTAAAATTATGTCTTTTATAAGTCTTCTTTGGGTTCTTTTACTAGGTAGTTTATTAGGTCTCGAGTTAATTGGAAAAGTTCCTCCTACTCTTCATACACCTCTAATGAGTGGAGCAAATGCAATTTCAGGAATAACGATGCTTGCAGCCTTGACTTTAATTGTAAAAGCAGAAGGTAACGTACCACTTTTAATAATTGGTTCAGTTTCTCTTGGATTTGCTCTTTTCAATGTTGTAGGCGGTTTCTTTGTGACTGATCGAATGCTCGCGATGTTTAGTCGTAAACAATCAAATAAGAAGTAATTTTTAACATGAATCTACCTGTAATCATTAAATTCGTTATTGACCTTCTAGCAGTACTTTTACTGGCTTTGGGAATAAAAGGATTGTCAAAAGTAAAATCAGCAAGGGATGCTAATAGATTAGCTGCATTTGCAATGTCGCTATCAGTAGTAGGATTACTTTCTTATTACTTAGGCACTTCTGGAATTGCTATTCAGTCTTGGATTTGGATAATAATTGGATCAATCTTAGGTAGTTTATTCGGAGCAATTCTTGCAAAAAAAGTACCTATGACCTCCATGCCTGAAACAGTGGCATTGTTCAATGGTTGTGGAGGAATGTCATCACTTTTGGTGGCCTTAGGAGTAGCTATTTTTCCTATATCTGGTGGCCAAGAAAATTTTGATTTTTTTAAGTCACTGATTAACGAAGTTTCAATATCTGTTTCTATATTTGTTGGTGCCATAACTTTCACAGGTTCAATTGTGGCGATGGCAAAGTTACAGGGTTGGTTGTCAACTCCAGGATGGACTCAGAGCAAAGTTAGACATTTTGTAAATATTGTTTTTGCAGTCGCTTCGTTGATAGCCTTTTTTGATTTGATAAACGGCAATACAAGTTCTATTTGGCTTTTAGTTATTGTTTCTTCTTTATTAGGTATTGGAGTTACTTTACCAATTGGTGGAGCTGATATGCCAGTCGTTATATCTTTATTAAATAGCTATTCAGGGATTGCAGCAGCAGCAGCAGGTTTTGTTGTAGATAGTCAGCTTTTGATAGTAGCAGGCGCAATGGTTGGAGCTGCAGGTCTAATACTTACTCAAGTAATGTGCAAGGGTATGAATAGATCATTGGTCTCAGTTCTTTTTGGAGGATCTTTATCTGCACAAAGTACAGCCTCTTCTGGTTCAGGAGAATATACAAATATAACTTCTTGCAGTGTTGAAGAATGTGCATTGACTTTAGAGGCAGCCAACAAGGTAATTATTGTTCCTGGTTATGGTCTAGCTGTAGCTCAAGCTCAACATACTTTAAGGGAAGTGACAAAAAAACTAGAGCAAAACGGTATTGAAGTTGTTTACGCAATTCATCCTGTAGCAGGTAGGATGCCTGGACATATGAATGTCCTTTTAGCAGAAGCAGATGTTCCTTACGAACAACTTAAAGAGATGGACGTTGTAAATCCTGATTTTCCAGCAACGGATGTTGTTTTAGTTTTAGGAGCAAATGATGTGGTTAATCCTCAAGCTAAAAATGATAGCTCTTCTCCTTTATATGGCATGCCAGTTCTTGATGTGCAGGAAGCAAGAACGGTATTTGTAATTAAACGTGGTATGAGTGCAGGTTACTCGGGAATAAAAAATGATTTATTTGATTTACCAAATACCTCAATGGTCTTTGGTGATGCAAAAAAGGTACTGAATGATTTGATTGGAGAATTAAAGGATCTTGGGGTTGGAGAGAAATAATAGTATATCTTTTAGTTTTTCAGATTACTTAAAAAATAAGCCATTTCGAGAAGTTTTACCTTGGATGGGTGGCGACTTACAAACTTTGAGAGATACTTTTGTTATTGATTTTAGTAAATCAAAAAAAAATAAAAAAATATTCTTTCCGATTAATAAAATTCTTTCTAAAAAATTTGAATGTGATTATCTTTTAGGTTTTTTAGAATTACCTGAAAACTTAGACTCACTTAGGGGTTTTATAATCGTTACGCATGGTTTAGGGGGCTCAACTAAACGGTTTGGTTTAAGAAGAATCTCTAGGAAATTAGCAAATAATGGTTTTGGAGTTCTTAAATTAAATCTAAGAGGATCTGGATCTGCGAGATATTTGGCTAAAGGAAATTATTGTGCTAGATGCTCCAGTGATGTTATTTCAGCAATTAATTATTTTAAAAAATTCATTAATTTAGAATTTAAAGATCTCATTAAGATGAATAATCTTCCAATCTACGGAGTTGGATTATCTTTAGGGGGAACAATTCTTTTAAATGCCTGCCTAGATTACGATGAAGACAAAGGAGAAAAACTTTTAGATGGCCTTGCCTGCGTGAGTAGCCCTTTAGATTTATCATCATGCAGTCTCTGTATTGAAAAATCTAGAAATTCTATCTACCAAAAATGGTTACTTCACCGCTTAAAAAATCAGTTATGGGACGGATTTAATGATGAAGGAAAACTTCTAAATAACGAGAAATTAAGAAAAAAAATTAGAGGTTTAAAAAGTATAAGGGAATTCGATCAGAAATTTACAGCTCCTAGTTGGGGATTTAATTCTTTAGAAGATTATTATATTAAAGCTTCTCCAATATTTAGAGTCCAAAACTCAATAAAAAAATTACCTAAAATTCTTTTTATTCATGCCAAGGATGATCCTTGGGTTCCATATAAGGATACTTTGAATTTAAGAAAAGAACTTATTGATAAATTTACTATTCTTATAACTGAAAAAGGAGGTCATAATGGTTTTCACTCGATTAATGGCTGCTGGTCAGACGAAGTCGTAAAGAACTGGTTTATAAGTATTTAGGACTATTTAAAAATGGTGTTTTTTTAAAAATCCATTTTTCTATTGGTTTGTCGTTAATAATATGTGAAGTAAAAATTTCTGAAATTTTTTCTGGAGAAACTTTCTCGTACCAAATACCATCAGGCCAGACAAGAAGAATTGGGCCGTTTTTACATATCCTTAAACAGTCAGCTTTTGATCTCATTATATGAACGTTTTTTGTTGAGGGATCATTCTCAAATTTTTTTAAAGTCTTTTTGAGACATTCCCATGTTTTTTGACCTTCATTGCCTTTAAAGCATTTCTGTTTTGTGGGTGTTGCGCATAGTAGAAGATGCTTTGTAATATTCACTTTTATCCAATACTTACGTATTTTTTCCCTTTTTTAATTTCTTGCTTAACAAAAAGTCTGGCCCAATTGTCTACTTCAAGAATATCCTCCAATTCGGGACTCAAATTCAAATTCTCCATATGTGATTCACAAGCTTTACTTATAAATGTTGGAATTTCTTGAAAAGAAATTTTTTCTTTAAGGAATTGTTCAACAGCAATTTCATTAGCAGCATTTAAGACTGCAGGCATAGTCCCTGAAGATTTTCCTGCAGCATAGGCAAGTCCCATGCATGGATATTTAAACTTGTCTGGCTCTTTAAAAGTTAATTTTCCAATTTCACTTAGGTTTAATCTTTTCCAATTTGTTTTAAATCTTTCAGGCCAACTCATCGCATATAAAATAGGTAGCTTCATATCTGGCCAACCTAATTGAGCTAATACTGAAGAATCTTCCATCTCAATCATTGAATGAATAATACTTTGAGGGTGGATAACTATTTCTATATTTTCGTAAGAGGTCCCAAATAAATAATGAGCTTCTATAACTTCTAATCCTTTATTCATAAGAGTTGCAGAGTCTACAGTTATTTTTTTTCCCATATCCCAATTAGGATGTGAAGTCGCATCTTCCACTGTGACATTTTTTAAATCCTCAACGGCCCAATCTCTGAAAGCACCCCCAGAAGCTGTTAAATGTATAGCTTTTAAACCCTTAGGGATCTCTCCTGTTGAAAAATCTGCATTTTCATAATTAGGTAATCCTTGTAAACATTGAAAGATAGCAGAGTGTTCTGAATCAGCAGGTAAAAGCCTACTATTATTTTTCTTTAATGCAGGAATAACAATTGGCCCTGCCGCAATTAAAGTTTCTTTATTAGCAAGTGCAATATTTTTCCCCGCATTAATTGCTGACATTGTTGGGATTAAGCCTGCACAGCCTACTATCCCGGTAACTACAGTATCTGCTTTATCCCATGCTGCAACTGCGTTAATGCCCTCCTTTCCACCTAAAACCAAGGGAGCACTATCCAAATTTAAGTTTTTAATATTATCTTTTAAATCTTCTATAAGGTTTTCGTCCTCAATTGCAACTACTTCTGGTTTATGTGTTTTCACTTGTTTAGTTAATAAATTAATATTTCTTCCTGCCGAAAGAGCTACGGCTTTAAACTTATCAGGCTGCTCACTAGTTATTTCTAGGGTTTGAGTCCCTATTGAACCAGTAGAACCGAGCACAGTAATGTATTTCAATTTTCTCTGATATTTCTAATATCTTCCCATTTAAAGGTGTATTTAAAAAACAAAAATTTCAAATTGGTTTTTTTCTTAAAATTTAGACCTTTATCCACGTTGTTATTTCCTTTGATTGATCAATAAGTTCAATACCTTTTTCTTTTAACAAATTCCTAATTTCATCGGCCTTTGCATAATTCCTTTCTTTTTTTGCTTTCAATCTTTCATTAATAAATGATGATATTTCTTCTTCTGTTATTTCACTTTCTTTTACTAAAACCTCTTTTTTAAGACCAAGTACCTCAGTTAACTTTTCAAGAGTTTTAAAATTCTCAAGTAGAAAGAACTTTTCGTTTAGGTCTATTTTAAAACCTTCGATCCTTTGAAATTGGTTTAAAAAGTTTTTTAATGGTTTTGCTAAATCGTAAATAATTGCAATAGCACCTGCGGTATTAAGGTCGTTTCCCAGAGCTTCAGAAAATTTAAGCTTTTTTTGAGATAATTCAAACCTTATTTTCTCTTTATATTCTTCTTCGATAGATTCGTTTTTATCAATAGATCTAAAAGCACCTTTTGTAAGGTCCATAAAGGAAAGGGCTGCATTAATGTTTTTCCAAGCTTCTGAAGCACTCCTTAAAGCTTCTTCTGTAAAATCAAGTGGTTTTCTATAATTCACAGTCATAACAAAATATCGCAAAGTCATAGGGCTTATACCTGACTTAATTAGCTCTCTAATAGTTTTAAAATTTTTAAGTGATTTACTCATCTTTTGTCCATTTACATTGACCATCCCATTGTGTAACCAATAGTTCGCTAGCTTTTTGCCATTGGCTGCCTCTGATTGGGCGATTTCATTCTCATGATGTGGAAAAATTAAATCAGAACCACCTAAATGTATATCAATAGTATCTCCTAATTCATCTTTAACCATCGCCGAACATTCAATATGCCATCCTGGCCTACCTTTACCCCATGGAGAATCAAAAAACGGTTCATCATCTTTGGCTTTTTTCCATAGTGCAAAATCTTGCGGATTAAGTTTTTTACTATTTTCATCATTAGCCATTCTTCCTTGCTGATTGATATTTTGTTCTTGTATTTTTTGATTACTTAGCTTTCCATAATTTTTATTTTTAAAAACAGAATAATAAACATCTCCATCCCTAGAATATGCATAACCTTTGACCTCCAGGATTCTTATGAAGGAGCAGATATTGCATATATGATTCGTTGCTCTTGGCATACTATCAGGACGCATTATTCCTAAAGAATCCATATCTTTATGAAATTCAATAATATTTTTTTCAGATACTTCCTTCATTGAACTGCTTTCTTCTTTAGCTCTTTTTAAGATTTTGTCATCAATATCTGTAAAATTTTGGACGTACTTCACTTTGTAATCACTGTAAATTAAAAATCTTCTCAATACATCCCAAGCTATATAACTTCTGGCATGACCAAGATGACATAAATCATAAACAGTTACGCCACAACAATAAATTTTTACTACATCATCAATAGGCTTAAAAACCTCAACTCTACTGCTTAAAGTATTAAAAAGTTTGATCATCTTAAATTAAGTATTTCATAAGGTTTATTTTGTCTCCATCCAATTGTCTCCAATACCAATATCAACTAAAAGAGGCACATTTAGTTTTACACAATCTTCCATAGTCTTCTTTACTAATTTCGTCGTAATTTCTAAAGAATCTGGTTCAACTTCAAACAATAATTCATCATGTACTTGTAAAAGCATTTTTGCGGGAACATTCATTTCTATGAATTTCTTATTTAGTTGAACCATTGCAATTTTAATAATGTCTGCACTTGAACCCTGAATTGGTGCATTAGCTGCGGCTCTTAATGACTGTGCTTCCATGCCAGCCCTTCTTGCAGATTGCAGGTCAATTTCGTAAGGATCTTTCCCTATTAATCTTCCAAGTCCATTTTTATCAAACTTAAATTCTCTTTTTCGACCAAAAATTGTTTTTACATAACCTTTTGATAAGGCAAGCCTTTCTTGGAGTTCAAGAAATTTGAAAATTTTTGAATATCTTTCCTTGTATTTTATAAGGAATTCTTTTGCCTCTGGAGTACTCACTCCCGTTGAACGGGCAAACTTTTTTATACCCATACCATAGATAACTCCAAAATTTATTGTTTTCCCAACTCTCCTTTCGTCGGATGAAATTTCTTCTTTCTCAAAAATTAATCTTGCAGTCAAAGAATGAATGTCATCATTTTTATGAAACGCATTAATTAGTATTTCTTCATCCGCTAAATGAGCAAGTATTCTTAATTCGATTTGAGAATAATCAGCTGATAAAAGTTTCCAATTTTTTTCAGGCAAGAATGCTTTTCTTATTCTCCTACTAAATTCAGTCCTTACCGGGATATTTTGAAGATTAGGATTGCTACTACTTAGTCTCCCAGTCGCTGTAGCAGCTTGATTAAAGTTTGTATGAACTCTTCCTGTCTTTTCGTTTATAAGATTTGGAAGAGCATCAATATATGTACTAAGTAATTTGCTAAGAGTTCTGTGTTTTATTAAATGTTGGATTATTTCATGTTCGTCGACTAATCTTTCAAGAACTACTGCATCTGTACTCCATCCTGTTTTTGTTTTTCGTGATTTTTTCTTATCCAAATTTAATTTTTCAAACAAGATCTCACCAAGTTGTTTTGGTGAAGAAAGATTAAAAGTCTCCTCTGCTAATTCATAAACTTTACTTTCAATATCTTCTAAGGTACTTTTTAATTCTTTTGAGAGTTCTTCTAAATAAGGGATATCGATGGTTATTCCATTCATCTCCATTTGAGACAATACCGGCTCTAAGGGCAGCTCGATTTCTTCGAACAATTTGATTAATTCATTTTTTTCTGTTGAAAACCTTTCTTTAAAAATTTTGACAACCTTAAAAGTTAGAAATACATCATAACCACAGTAAATACTAGCTTCATCAATATCAACAAATGAAAAGTCTTTGTTTTTTCCAACTGTTTCCTTAAATGAAGGAGGCTTAAATCCAAATAATCTAAAACTAATTTCACTTAAACCATGCTTCTCCTGATTATTAAGAAGATAGTCTGCTAACAAGGTGTCAAAGGTTACGCCTTTAAGATCAAGTCCGTGATTAAAAAATATTTGCCTGTCAAATTTAGAATTTTGGAGTGCCTTTTCTTTTTTGGGATCTTCTATCCAAGTTCTTAGTTTTGAGAAAACATCTTCAATCGATAATTGTTTGGGGGTCTCTTTGTTTGTTTGATGACCAAGAGGTATATAAAATAAATCATCAGTTTCTTCTCCTAGACATAGTCCTATCCCAACAAGTTCCGCATCGATTGGATTTAAACTATTTGTCTCTGTATCTAAAGAAACTATCTCATTGGTCTTTTCTAATCTTTGAATTAATTTATCAATTAATTCAAAATCATTTACAACAGTTACTTTGATTAAAGGGATTTCATTTTCACTATTTTCTAATTCACTTTTACTAGAGGCATCTGGATCTTTCACCTCCTTTTTAGCCACTTTATTTTTGTCAAAACCACCTTTACTAAAAGTTGAATTGAAAATATCAATTTGCCGAAGTAGAGTTGATAATTCAAGTTTTTGCAGTGACTCAGAAAGAAGTTCTTGATTTATATTTTTCAATTCATAACCATCACTTAATATCAAAGGCACTTCAGTATTTATTTTTGCTAAATCCCTTGAAAGAAAAGCATTATGCTTATCGTTTCTGAGCTTTTCTATAACCGAACCTTTGATGAATCCTTTATATTTTTTATCATTGTTCTGCTGAATCTTGTCCAAAGCCTTATAAATCCCATCAAGTGTATCGTTTTCTTTTAGTAGATTAATTGCAGTTTTTGGACCTACCCCCTTAATACCAGGAATATTATCAGAACTATCACCAGTTAGAGCTTTAAGATCAACTACTCTTTCTGGCGCAACACCTAATTTTTCTTTTACTCCATTTTCATTCATAAGAGTTGGATTACCGCTTTTTGCATATGGACCACCACCCATATAAAGTACATAAATATCTTTTTGATCATCTACTAATTGAAATAAGTCCCGATCCCCAGAAAGTATATTCACGCACCATCCTTTAGAAGAAGCATCATTTGCAATTGTGCCTAGAATATCATCTGCTTCGTAACCAGGAGATTTAAAAATTGGTAAATTAAGGCTTTCCCCTAAAATGATTTCTAGTTGTTCAATATCCTGAAAAAAAACATCTGGTGCTACATCTCTATTAGCCTTATAATTCGGATCTAATTCATGTCTGAAAGTAGGTTTTTCGGTATCAAAAGTAATACAAACACCCTCAGGACTAATATTTTTGCAATTATCAAGAAGGCTTTTTAGAAATCCATAAGTCACACTTGTTGGGAATCCTTCTTTGGTTGTTAAACCTCCATCTATCCCTTTGCTAAATGCATAGAAGCTTCTAAAAGCAAGTGAATGACCATCGACTAAAAGTAAAATTGGTTTTTTAGAGTTTTCAGATTTTAAACTCATTTTCTCTTCTTTGCCCAAGGTGGAATATCAATAAATATTTGCTCTCCTGGTTGCAATCCATTAATAACTGAAGTTTTGTTTCCACTACTAATACCAATTTCAATTTTTTCAAATTTGGGAGAATTGTTTTTATCGACTTTCAAAATTCCTTTTTCACCTTTTTCAGTGACAATAGAAACTGTTGGTACAAGGATTTTTTCTTCATTATCCTCAACTCTAAATTCAAGATCAGCAGTCATTCCAATTTTAATTTCTTCAGAAATATCTTTAAAATTTAGAGTTACTTCAAATGAGATTACATTATTATCTTTTACAGCTCTTGTAGCTATTTTTTTAACTATGGCACTATATTTTTTTGACGGATAAGCCTCAATTCTTACAGAAGCTTCTTGACCTATTTTTATTCTGCCAATGTCACTCTCAGGAACTTTGGCAACAATTTCAAGACCCTGAGATAGTTCAAAAATAAAGTTTTTGGTTTTAGAGTCTGAACTTAAGTTTGTACTTGGTGTGACATAAGACCCTATCTCCGCATATTTTGCAGTTATCTTTCCTCCATAAGGAGCTTTAATTAGATAGAAACTTTTTTCAGCTTTTGCATCATTAAGTTTGGCACTACTAATGTTGTATTTATTTTTATAACTTTCATAGTCTTCTTTACTTACCGCACCTTCTTGATATAAATATTCCCTTCTTAAAAATTCAGATTTTTGTTTTGCTACATTTAATTCAAGTTCTTCAATTTTATAGATAAAGTCTTCATCATCAAGAGAAGCTAGAACCTGATCTTTTTTTACAAGATCGCCCTCATCTACTTTGATTTCTTTTATTAGACCTTGCTTCCGAGGCCCAATATTGCTTGTCCTTATTGCTTTTACTTCACCACTAGTATTTATTGAATCTGAAAGGATTCCTTTTTCCACTTGAACTACAAAATCAGAAATATCTTTTGACTTATTTTTCTTGAAGGAATTGGTTATAAAAACGAAAAATATAGCTAGGGAAAGCAATATAATTCCACTTCTTAGATTTATATTTTTTTTTATTAAATCAAACATTTCTTTTAAAAAGCAGAAGTAGAGAATATTTAGGAACTAGATAAATAATCAAGACGATTATAATTAACTTATCCAAGATTGGTTAAGTAAATACTATATTACTAGAAGATGTTTTCTTGATAATTTTTTCATAAGTTTTTTCAAATGTTAAAAGCAGGTATTATTGGATTACCAAATGTTGGAAAATCAACTCTATTTAATGCACTTGTAGAAAATGCTAAGGCCCAAGCGGCTAATTTTCCTTTTTGCACTATAGAACCTAATAAGGGCATAGTTTCAGTTCCAGATCAAAGGTTGCAAGAATTAGGTAATTTAAGTTCTAGCCAAAATATTATCCCTACAAAAATTGAATTTGTAGATATCGCAGGACTAGTAAAGGGAGCTAGTAAAGGCGAAGGTTTGGGAAATAAATTTTTATCAAATATTAGGGAGGTTGATGCAATAGTTCATGTTGTAAGGTGCTTTGAAGATAGTGATGTAATTCATGTCTCTGGAAAGGTAGATCCCTTGGATGACATTGAGATAATTAATCTGGAATTGAATTTAGCTGATTTATCTCAACTCCATAAAAGAAGAGAAAGAATTAAAAAACAGGTTAGAACTAGTAAAGAGGCAGCAAAAGAAGATATCTTACTAGAAAAAATTGAAGAAGAGCTAGAGAAAGGCCTTTCAGTTAGATCAATATCTCTTAGCGAAGAAGAAAATTTAATAATTAAGCAATTAGGCTTCCTTACTGCAAAACCTATTATTTACGCAACAAATTTAAATGAAAATGATTTAGCTGAAGGTAATCATTTCTCATCCAAAGTTCAGAGTTTTGCAAGTAGTGAAAATACAGAATGTATAAAAATATCTGCTCAAGTTGAATCAGAATTAATAGAGTTGGAAATCGAAGATAAAAAAGACTACCTTATGGGTTTAGGAGTTGAGGAGGGAGGATTAAGTTCTTTAATTAGATCAACATATAAATTATTGGGATTAAAAACTTATTTCACTACTGGAGAAAAGGAGACGAAGGCTTGGACGATTAAAGATGGGATGACTGCTCCACAAGCGGCAGGCGTTATTCATACTGATTTTGAAAAAGGATTTATTAGGGCCCAAACTATTTCATATCAAAACTTAATTGATTCAGGTTCGATTGCAAATGCAAAAACAAAAGGGTTACTTAGAAGTGAAGGTAAAGAATATATAGTTAATGAAGGAGATGTTATGGAATTTTTATTTAATGTTTAAATCTTTTAATGAAGAATTTTTCTATTTCATCTCATAAAAAAAAAAAAGGTTATTTTAATCAACCAAATTTTGAATTTGAGAAACTTTATATATTCCTTTGTTTTTGATTTTCAATAAATCTATTGTGAAGAAATTTTTCCCCTAACTCTAAAGATAATTTAATTTTTTGTTGGTTATTAAATTCTGCCTTCAAAACATTATCCTTTCTTAAGATAAACCAAAATTCATTTAATGATTTTGGTTGGAATAGTTGGTTTAAATCCCCTATTTTGATTAGAGAAGCTATTGGATCCTCTATATTATTTAAAGAAATAGGACCTATTTTTTCAGCATAAAAAATTTCATTATCATTTGAAAAGTTATTTACTATTTCCTCAAATGTTGATTCTTCCTCTTTAATTCTTATATAAATTTCATCTGCTAAATCTTTGTTTTTCACTTTAATTATTGTGTAGTAATAAAGATCTAGATAATCTTTTCTCTTAATAAAGTATTGACTTAATTCATCTTTGTATTTATTCATACACCAGTAAGACCACTGATAATCAGAATTTATTAAATTAATCCATTCGTCCATATTTAATTCATAAAGATGTAACCATTCCTCAAGCTCTGAATTTGATTTTATTGAATTCTTCTTTTTCCAATCATTGATTATTTTTAATTGTTGTTCAGTGTTTAATGATTTTTGTACCTTTTTTGTAAGGTAGTGTTTTAATTTTCTTTTAAAAAAAGTTTCTAAAATTCCAAGTTTTGCTAACTCTTTACTGTCAAAGTTTAATTCGAAATTCATATTATATAAGTTTTTGATTTTTTAAAATTAAAACATAAACTTGATAAAGTTAAATCTTCATTGTTTAATAGTATTTATAAAACTTGAATTAATGAATATATTTTCAAATTAGCAATGTTAATTAGATTGATTCAATGAAATTTTTTATTTTTATAAAATTAATAATATTAAGTTGTTTTTTTATTAATGTTAGGTCAGAACAAAAACCTACACTAATTAAACCGAATGCTATAAATGGAAATCCATATTTGTCTAAATCTAAGGAATTAGAGGAAATTAGCTTCGAAAATTTAAGAGATATATTAGTTAGAAATAATCAAGAATATTCAGCTGCACTTCAGAGGTTAAATCAAGCAACATATGACTTGAAGGCAACTTTAAAACTAAGATATCCAACAATTGATCTTCAGTCTAATGGATTACCATCCTATTTAGTAGGAGATGAATATAGGAATCCTGAATTTAATTCATCAACTGATTTTGAAACTAATCAACTAGAAGCATCACTCTCAACTGTAATAAAATGGGACATAATTGATCCAGAAAGGAAGCCTGAAATTGCCATTAAAAGATTGAATGTAGATAAAGCTAAAAATGCTTTAAAAACAATAATTGAGGACTTAACTTTAAGAGCTCAAAGTCAATATTATCAACTTCAAACTGTAAGGGCAAAAATTAATACATCTAAAATAATGGTTAATTCTTCTAAAAAAAGCCTTGAGGCAACTATCGCAAAAAATAAAGCCTTGTTAGCTCCTCGTTTAGAAGTTTTTGAAGCAGAAACCCAATTATTGAGAGATAAAGTTTTGCTTAATAATTTTTATAGAGATGAAGCTGAATCAATTAGAAAACTCTCCAATACGCTTGGTCTAAGTGATAATTTTTTAGCAATTACTAATGATCAAATCAGTATTAAAGGTCTTTGGAATAACTCATTAGAAAATACTAAAAAAAATGCAATTCTTTATAATCAAAAACTTAAGGAACTTAATTTGGAAATAAGGTTAGCTGATAAGCGAATTAAGAAATCTAATGCCCTCATTAAACCGAAATTTAGCATCATCAATACTCTCTCTGGTTCTTATAAGTTAGGACAAGAAGAAGTATCTCCACCAATACAGAATAATGACTACAGGAAAAATATGAATAATACTATAGCCTTAACTTCAGAATGGAGAATATTTGATGCAGGGAGATCCAAAGAATTAAAACAAAAGAACATTAGTAGAAAAAAGGAATTTAAGGCAAAATATAATAAAGAGAATAATAGGATAAAAGAACGTTTAGAAAACTCATTCACTCAATTAGTTTCTGCAAAAAAAAATATCTTAAATTCTTATATTCAAGTAATCAAACAAAAAGAAATATTAGATATATCTGATAAAAGATTTAAAGCAGGAGTTACTAATCAAAGAGAAATTATTAATAATCAAAGGGATCTTCTTTTTGCAAGAAACTCTTTTATAGATGCGGTATCTTTTTATAATAATAATCTTTTTTCTCTTAAAAGATTATCTGGAGATTTAGAAATAACTCCATGTAGTAATAATATTGATCAATTAAGAGACGTATCTAATTTAGACATAGTTTCAGATATCCAATATGATCCATGTGATATTGACTTTCAAGAGTTTAATAAATTTGAAATGAGTTCGATTAATTATGAAGAGAACAAATTAGAAGAGTCTGAAGCTAAAGCAGAAGTTGAAGAAGAATTAGAAGAAGTTAAAGCAGAAGTTGAAGAAGAATTAGAAGAAGCTAAAGCAGAAGTTGAAGAAGAATTAGAAGAAGCTAAAGCAGAAGTTGAAGAAGAATTAGAAGAAGTTAAAGCAGAAGTTGAAGAAGAATTAGAAGAAGTTAAAGCTGAAGATGAAGCTGAATTCAAAAAAGATAATCAAGATTTGAATATATATTCTGAAGAGCAAATCAAGCAAATAACATCTGGTATTAATTGCAAAAATTTTATTATTGAACAAAATAAAATTTATTGTTGGGATGGTAAGAAATTTAATCTCTACAAAAAATAAAAATTTTTTATGAAAAGATTTGATCAAATACCAGAAGAACTTCGAGAATTATTTAAGAAAAAATCGGAGAAAATTGAATTTTCAGTAGGTCAGGTTTTTTGCGATTTTGATTCTATTCCAGAGGGGATTTTGCATATTATGAAAGGAGAATTGAGATTAATTTATAAAGATAAAAGTAATGAACTATCAACTATAAAAATATATAAAACTGGTGATATTGTTGGTTTAGAACAAATACTTTGCGGAATAAAAGGTACTTCTTTAAGAGCTTCGAGTAAAATTGAAGCTAATTATCTTTTAAAAGATTATTTTCTAAGTTTTTTGGCACAATATGAAACTAAATTTAATTTCTTTGATAATTTTACTAAATATGAGTTTTTGAATATTTTGATTAAATTAGAAAATAAATTAAAAATTAAAAATATTGACTTTATTGAAAACCTTAAAAACTTTAATGAAAATCCAGAAAACAAAATTAAATTATTTAAGCCTGGTAAACATATTCTTAGATCTAATTTAAAGAAATTTCTAATAACTTCAAATAATATCAAAAATCATATTGAAGGTGATGTTGTAAGTAATGGAGATAAGTTCGAAGTGATTGGAAATTTACCTGCGAGAATGATTGAAACTTCAAAACTTTCCATATTGTCAAATAAGAAACAAATATCATATGGAGAGGATATAGAGGAGAAAGTTGGTTTCTCAAATAAGAATAATTTAAATGACAAAAGAGAAGCTCTTTCTGATATGTTTGGTTCCATAAACTATCAAGATGGCTTTCCGCATTTCAGTGGGGTGGGAGTTAGTAGAAGTACAATAGCTTGTTTGAGAATGTTATCAAGATTTTTTGATTTACCTTTTAGGAAAGACATTTTAAAAAGAATAATTGATGATCAAAATAATTTTTCTGATAATGAACAAATAAATATTTCCAAATTAGCAGCTTTAATAAACTTTCTTGGTTTAAGAACTACCCCCTTGAAGCCAGATTCTAAAAGTTTAATAAAAAGAATTCCATTACCTTCTGTTTTTATATATGAGAATAAACCTATAATTCTTTGGGAATTTAAAAATAATCAATTTTATGTTGGGGATCCATCTGTCAAGCCATACTGGATAGAGGTTGATAAATTAGAAAATATTATCGTTAAAAATGACTTAAAGTTTCTTTATTTAGAAAAGACTCCAAGTTCTCCTAAAAATAGATTTGGATTCTCCTGGTTTTTACCATCAATAAAGCGACATAAAGTTACTTTATTACAAGTAGTTATAGCGAGCTTTTTTGTTCAGCTATTAGCACTTTTTAATCCTCTTTTAATTCAGCAAATAATTGATGCTGTAATAAATCAAGGCAATATTTCAAGTCTCAATGTTTTAGGTACTCTTCTTATCGCAATGGCTTTAGCTCAAGCTTTGTTATCTTCTTTAAGGACATATTTATTCTCTGACACTTCAAATAGGATAGATTTATCCCTTGGGGGGAAAATTATTAATCATTTACTTAGACTACCCTCAGCTTATTTTTCAAAACGAACAGTAGGAGAAACCAGTAGCAGAATAAGTGAACTTGAAAAAATCAGGGAATTCCTTACAGGTACAGCTCTGACTCTTATCTTAGATGTTGTTTTTTCAATAATTTACATTGCTGTAATGATGATTTATTCAATACAACTTACTTTTATAGCTTTAGCTGTTATTCCATTTTTTGTATTATTAACTTTATCTATATCCCCAATCATTAGGCGTCAAATCAGAGAAAAAAATATAGCTAATGCTAATTTGCAAAGTCATATGGTTGAGACTATTTCAAGCTTGGATACAATTAAAGGCCAAGGTATTGAGGTTCCTAGCGAATGGAAATGGGGGCAACTATATGGTAAGCAGATGAAGGCGGGATTCAGAAATACTTTAACTAAATCTATTTCTGGATCAGCAAGCAATTTTCTTTCTCAACTTTCAGGGCTTTTAGTTATTTGGGCAGGAGCCATTCTTGTTTTACAAGGAAGATTAACAATTGGGCAATTAATTGCATTTAGAATTTTATCTGGATATGTAACAGGTCCAATTTTGAGATTAACCACGATGTCACAAAACTTTCAAGAGACAGCTTTATCTCTTGAGAGAATTTCAGATATTATTGATAACCCTCAGGAGATAGAGATCATTGGCAAAGATCTTCCTCCAATGCCTCCAATAAATGGAAAGATTGAATTTGAAAATGTAAATTTTAAATTTTCTGATACAAGCAAATTGATTTTAAAAAATATTAATTTCCAGATTCCATCTGGAAGTTTTATTGGTGTTGTTGGTGAGAGCGGTTCAGGAAAGAGTACTTTACTCAAGCTTATAAATCAGATTCTAATTCCAACAAATGGAATTATTAGAATTGATGATTTTGATATCTCAAAAGTAAACTTATACTCATATAGATCGCAGATTGGAGTTGTCCCTCAAGATAGTATTTTGTTTAAAGGTACCGTACAACAAAACATAGCTTTAGCAAAGCCAGAAGCTAATTTTGATGAGATATCTAAAGCTGCAAAGTTGGCCGACGCTCATGACTTTATTCAGAAATTATCTTCTGGTTATAGTACTGAAGTAGGAGAAAGAGGTGCAAATTTATCTGGTGGACAGCGTCAGAGAATTGCAATGGCAAGAATGTTTTTGCAAAGTCCAAAATTATTACTATTAGACGAAGCTACAAGCTCTCTAGATGTAAAATCAGAGAAAAAAATTCTACAAAATTTATTAAATATATCAGATAAAAAAACGGTAATTTTTATTAGTCATAGATTAAATAACTTTATTGAAGCCGATCAAATCTTTTATCTATATAATGGAACCATAGTCGAAAACGGTTCACATAATGAACTTATGTCTTTAGCGGGCCGTTATAAAGCACTTTTTCATGAAAGAGAAAATTAGATAATATGACCGAAAATATGAATGTTAATTCTGATGATTATTTTTTAAATTCTACTGGACAAGATTTAGTTTACAAACAACCTCCAAAATGGACAAAAGCTCTAATTTGGTCAATAGCAAGTAGTTTTGGCTTTGGGCTCGTTTTTTCATGCATTTCAAGAATTGATGAGGTTGTCATTGCTAGAGGAGAACTGCAAGCAATTGGTGCAGAAAGACCAATTAAATCTCCAATTTCAGGAATTATTAGCAAAATTTATGTAAGTGAAGGGAAAAGTGTAAATGCTGGGGATAAACTTATTGAATTTGACTCAAACGTTTTGTTTGCGAGAGAGGAGAGCTTGAAGGCAAAACTTGAAGAATTAATAATCTCTAAGAAGTTAGAAGAAGATATTCTTAAAGAAGTTTCAACTTTAGCTGAAATAGGTGGAATTCAGATGATTCAATATTTACAACAGGAAAAAAAAGTTAACCAAGTAAATTTTGAGGTTAAACAAATTCAGGCAAAAATTAAAGAGATAAATTTTGATAAAAAAAAGACTATAATTTTATCGCCAGTTAAAGGTAAAGTTTTTAATTTAATCCCTCAAAGTATTGGATATACTTCTACTCTAGGAGAGAATTTGTTGAATATAGTTCCTGATGGTGATGTTGAGGCAAAAGTTTTCTTATCAAATAATGATGTTGGGTTTGTTAAAAATCAAATGGAAGCAGATATTAGGGTAGATGCTTATCCTTTCACTCAATTTGGATCTATTCAAGGGAACTTGAAATTTGTGGGTGATGAAGTACTCCCATCTGATTACCAGAACCCAGAGCCACGATTTCCTGCCTATATAAGTCTTTCTGAGCAATATTTGACTAAAAATGGAAATATTTACAAAGTAAGATCTGGTCAAAGCGTATCAGTTAATCTTAAAGTAAGAGATAAGCCTGTTATTAGTCTTCTTACTGATTCAATTGATAGGGCATTAGATTCTCTAAAAGGTATTAAAAATTAAGAAGAAATTAAAAATAAAGTTTTATATTATTGTTTCAGTAATTTTTACATCATTTTAAGAAAACCGAATAAAATATAATTAACTTATTAAGTTCTAAAAAGGAGCTTATTCATTACAGATTCAGCAGGTAAACCATTAAATTCTAATCCTGGGTTCCTTGAGAGGATTCAGAATATTTTACCGTGGAACAACAATGACAAAGATATAGAAAATAACAAAAATAAAATTCAACAGCCAAATATAATTGATAGTGAAGGATCAATTTTTATTGAATCAAATTTTGATTATCAATATTCTTCTTCATTTGATTTAAATTTTGAGTTTTTAGAAACTAATCAATCATATTTTTCGCCTTTTACTGGTTCATTTTCTCAGACTAACTTTTCAACCCTAGATATTGATTTTAATTTTTCAGAAACTCTTGATATTAATTCAGAAACGACAATATTTAGTTCGCAAGGTACTGAAGATATTTTTACAGGTGAACCCGGTTTTACAAATACATTATTTAATTCTCAATCTTCATTATCTTTTGAAAGAGATTTAGATATTTCTTTTAGTGATGTTTATTTTGAGAATTTTTCATATGACGCAATTACAGGATATTACACACAAACATTTCTTTATGACGTTAATTTCGATATATCACTCTCAGAATCTCTAGATTTATCTTTACAAGAAAGCTTATTTATTAGCAGCGATGAAGCTGATTCATTTTACTCAAAAGATGAAAATCTATCTTTTGATAGGGATATTGATCTCTCTTATTCAGAGAGAAGTCTTTATAGTTTAGTCTTCAATCCAGATACTGGATTTTTTTCCGAGAATACATTTTTCTCAAGTTCAATAGATATATCAATTGATGAATCTTTTGAGACTTCAAAAAAAGAAACCTTTGTTTATCTTCCCAAGGATCCAGTAAAGACTCCTATTATTCCGGGTATATCAATAAAAGATGTAGTAGTTTCAGAAAGTGATGGGAATCTTGCCTTAACAGTTTCACTTACTGAAGCAACAACAAACAAGGTTACTGTTGAATATGCAACCAGCAATGAGGTTTTAAATTTTGTAGGGGAATATATTTATCTGTCTGCAGACGGAGCCTATGACGTACATGTAGCAGATATGGATAGTGATGGTGATATGGATATCGTCGCCAGTTCTATTCATGATGACACCATTAGATGGTTTGAAAACAACGGCAATATAAACCCTACATTTACTGCATCTACTATTGCCACTAATGCAGATTCTGTAAGAGAAATAACTGTAGCAGATATGGATAATGATGGAGATTTAGATATACTTTCTGCCTCTGAGAATGATGACACTATTGCATGGTATGAAAATAATGGCCAAGCAGATCCTACCTTTACTAAAGCTGTTATCGCTACAAGTGCTGATAATGCAAATGATGTCCAGGTTGCAGATTTAGATGGAGATGGAGATTTAGATATAGTTTCTGCTTCTTCTTTAGATGACACAATTGCCTGGTATGAAAATGATGGAGCTGCAAATCCAACATGGACAGCAGCTGACATAGCCACAAGTGCTGATGGAGCAAATTCTGTTTTCTTAGTTGACTTAGATAGTGACGGAGATATAGATATTCTTTCTTCTTCTTACAACGACGATACTATTGCCTGGTACGAAAATAATGGAGCAGCGAATCCAACATTTACAGCAGCAGATATAGCCACCAATATTGATGGTGCATATCATGTCTATGCAAAGGATATGGATGCTGATGGAGATATAGATATTCTTGCTTCTGCTTCCATTGGAGATAAGGTTGTTTTATTTAAAAACAATGGAGCAGCAGATCCTACATTTACTGCTTCTGATATTATTACCGGCTTTGATACCCCAATTGGATTAGACGTTGCAGATGTTGACTTTGATGGAGATTTAGATATTGGAATTGTTGGTAGTGATGGACTTAACAGTAATAGTTCAACTGATATTGCTGCCTGGTATGCGAGTGATGGAGCAGCAAATCCAACTTGGACATTAATAGATAAAACAACAACTCTTCCGAATGGAGCAGAAAATATATTTTTTGCAGATATTGATGGAGATGGAGATACCGATGCAGCTTCAGCATCTCATAATGACGATACTATTGTTTGGTATGAAAATCTTGGTGCCGCACAAAATCATGTTCTATCAATTGCAGATGTAACCACTTCAAATGAAAATGCTGCTAATGCAACATTTACAGTGAATCTATCTAATGCATCGTCTAGAGATATAACCCTAAATTATGAAACTATCAATACTCAATACCCAACATTTACAGGTGAAACACTTGTAAGCAATGTAACTAATGCAGAAGGAGTAGAACTTGGAGATATGGATGGCGATGGAGATCTAGATATCGTTTATGCAGCTTTAACTAGTGATACTTTTGGATGGTTAGAAAATAATGGAAGTTCTTGGACTCAGTCAAGTATTGATACCTCAGCTGACGGAGCAAAGGCTATCCATATTGCTGATATAGATGGAGATGGAGATTTAGATTTTGTCGGGGGGGCATTCTACGGAGACAGCGTTGCTTGGTATGAAAATAACGGCGCGGCAAATCCTTCATTCACTAAAACAACTATTAGTACAGGTACAGATGGATTAAATGATGTTCATGTTGGAGATATAGATGGAGATGGAGATTTAGATATTATTTCTGCTTCTGGTAATGATGATGAAATCACCTGGTTTGAAAATAATGGAGCAGCAGATCCAACATTTGCGACAACCGTTATAGCAACAAGTGCAGATAATCCTCATGAAGTATTTATTGCTGATATGGATGCTGATGGCGATTTAGATATTATCTCAACATCAGTAAACGACAGTACAGTTGCCTGGTATGAAAATAACGGAGCAGCAGATCCATCTTTTGCAGCAGCTAATATCGCAACCAACGTATCCGGTGCTCATGGAATCCAGGTTGATGACATGGATGCTGATGGAGATATGGATATTGTTGTCGCATCATTTACTGATGATACTGTTCGCTGGTATGAGAACAATGGAGAAGCAGATCCAACATGGTCTGCTGCAAATATTGCAACATCGATTGATGGAGCAAGGGATGTTGAGGTTCTCGATATAGATAAAGATGGCGATTTAGATGTCATGGTGACAGCTCAAGATGCTGATTCTATATCTTACTGGCTTAATAATGGAGCAGCAGATCCAACATGGGGTGGTCAAAATCTTTTCGCAGATCAATTTGATAAACCTCACAACATTGCAATAGGAGATGTTGATAATGATGGTGATCTAGATGTTGTTTCAAGTTCTCATAATGATCATAAAATTGCTTTACTTACCGTTGGTCAAACAGCTACATCAGGATCTGATTACACATCAACATCTGGCACTCTAGAAATTTCTGCAGGCGCCACATCAGGAACATTTACCATTCCAATTCTTGCTGATTCCACTCCAGAGGCGGATGAAGTCGTAACTGTAAAATTTACTAGACCTTCGAACGCCTTTGTCTCTCCAACTGATGGATTAATAGAATCCAATAATTACATAACAACAGCTACATTAACGATCACTGATGATGATGCTTTAAGTTTTACTGCCGCTGATATTGCTACAAGTGCAGATGGAGCAAAAGATGTGAAAGTCGCAGATTTAGATGGTGATGGAGATTTAGATATCATATCCGCGTCAGAACTTGATGATACTATTGCCTGGTATGAAAATGATGGAGCGACTAATCCAACTTTTACTGCTGCTGATATTGCTACAAGTGCAGATGGAGCTAAGGAAGTCGCTATAGCTGACATTGATGGTGATGGAGATTTAGATATTCTTTCGGTTTCATCAGAGGATAATACTCTTGCTTGGTATGAAAATAATGGAGCAGCAAACCCATCATTTACTGCTGCTGATATAAATACAAACCTTACAGGAGCACACGGATTATTTGTAGCAGATATCAATAGGGATGGACATTTAGATATTATTACCGCTTCGTCAGAAAAAGAGGTTCCTCTTAATGGATTTAAGGGTACAAATGAGGTTCATATAAATGACGGAGCAGCAAATCCAAGTTTTTCCTTACTAAATGGAGGACATATAAATGGAAGCGCAGATGGAGCTCGGTCTGTTTATGCGGCAGATATTACTGGCAACGGTAGATTAGATTGGGTGTCGGCAAATTTTACTGATATTAACGGAGTCTCTGGAGCTGATTCACCTTATAACACCATTAACTGGATCAAAAATGCCGGACCTTCAGGGGAGGTATGGAGTGTAGCTTCTGGAGCTGTATCCTCTAATTTCCCAAATGGTCCTGAAGATGTATTTATTGCTGATATGGACAATGATGGAGATTTAGATGTATTGTCAGCTTCCTTTAACGATGACACTATTGCATGGTATGAAAGTAGTGGTGCGACCTGGAATATGACATGGACTACTCATACAGTGGCAACTTCTGCAGACGGAGCAAGAGATCTTGTGGCTGGTGACCTTGATAATGATGGAGATATGGATATTGTATCCGCCTCATTCAATGACGATACTATTGCCTGGTATGTAAATAATGGAGCAGCAGATCCTACATTTTCCGCAACCGATATTGCAACAAGTGCTGATGGTGCAGATTCAGTAGTCCTTGCGGATTTAGATAATGATGGTGATTTAGATATTGTTTCAGCTTCATATAACGACGATACTATCGCTTGGTATGAGAATAATTGCGATGGTAATGACCCGCTAATATTTGACCTTGATAACGACGGAATTGAACTATTAAGTACAAGAGAAAAAGTTTTATTTGATGTAGATGTTGATGGTGATTTAGAAATTACAGGATGGACTGCTCCTGATGATGGATTACTTGTGATGGATTTAAATGATGATGGAATAATAAATGATATGTCAGAGGTATTTTCAGAACACTTTAATTCTGGTTCATTTAACTCCTCATTAGATTCATTAAATAGTATTGACTCTAACAATGATGACTTAATTAATTATCAAGATGAGTTATTTGAACAAGTAATGATATGGCAAGATCTTAACTCTGATGGAATTTCAAGCAGTGGAGAACTTTCAACTTTAAATGAAGTTGGAATCGAATCAATATCACTGTTAGCTGAAATTATGGAAGATGAGATAGAGGGTAATACTATTAATGCAAAAGGGTCTTATATAGATACTGATGGAGTAACAAGAGAATTTGTTCAGGCAATTTTCACTTCAGAAGATTTGGAAAATATTCAAGAAGATAGTTTATTCTTTGAAGACCAATTAATTTTAGGAAATAATTCATTCGAATCTTTTGAGAGAATTTCTTTAGACTCTGGATATGAGCTTAATAATTTGGATGCCTTAGGAAGTAGTGATATTAATCATGATCAACTACCTTTATTTGAAGATTTAAACAATAACTTATTAGCCTCTCTTAATGAAGAACCCGCTTTAAATACTCAAGAACAAGAAAAAGTTTCTATCTAATGCCAAATTATATATTTAAAAATAATTGGCAACTTGTGTTTTTTTATTTAATCCCACATTAATCGCCCTTTATTAGTTTTTTCTCCAGTACTTAAGTTTATCCAAAGCTCTCCATTCTTATTTTTTCCTTTTATTTTTATTACTCCTAATCTATGAGGGCCTAAAGGTCCTAAGCAATTCCCAAGTATAGTTGGTGGTATTGAGCCATCTTTTCTTGGAATGTAATCATATTGTTGATAAAACCTATAAAAACCATTTCTTCTGATAGTTCCCATATCTAATTGAAAAGTTGGAATTTCTTCATCACTAATGATACCTATTTGACATTCTTTAAATGATTGCAAAAGACTCGTTCTGACGACTCTATCTGCACTCTTTTCAATAACAGTTAAAAATGATGGTATGGCAATTATTGAAAGTATTCCTAATACGCCAATAACAATTGCGAGCTCTATTAATGTGAAACCATTATTTTTTTCTAATTCATGAAAATGCATTTATTAAAAGTTCTTTTACTTTATATAGAAATTTGTAGATTTAATGACAATATTATCTGAATTCAAACTAGTTATAATAATCTTTAGAAAATAATAATTTAGTAATGACTGATTCTGGATCGACTGAACAAAAGAGAAAATTAAAATTTGAAGGTTCAGAATATTATATGGATTCATTGCCTGAACCAATTAAACAATTAGTTGCAGGCATAAACGCTGCAGACTTACAAACTAAAATGTACCAAGACACATTAAAGTTAATTGCTGTAGGTAAATCAAAATTACTACAAGATTTAAAAAAGGGTTTAGAAGATATAGATCCAATTGATGATAAATAATTTTTTATTTATCAAATCTGTATTTATAAAGTTATTTGACCTATTTGATGGATTTTTTAATATAACTCTTTCTTATTCTTTAAAAATAAGATAAAAGGGGGTTGATAATTTTTTCTATACTTAATGCTTAAAAAGTCATCTAGTTTTGATGAATTTCTTGTAGCCACAATTTTGGCTGATATTTTTGATCCATCAGGTTCCGATGATATAGATTATGTGTCAAAAAAAATTGTTGATGGATTGGATGCTCAAGGAATGATAAAAAGCATTGATCTTGATAATGAAAAAGAAATAGCTGCTTAAATTTATGAAAATACTAAATAAATTTGTAATAATATTGTTTACTTCTATTTTTTGTTTTTCTTATCAACCTATTAATGCTAACTCCAAATCATATCTTTCTAATAAAAGTGAATTGTTAATAGGATGGGAAACCCAAAAAAATTCAAATTTAGAAAAAAGAGCAAATTTTAAAACAATAGATGTTTTAAAAAAATTGAAGAAAATACAAAGATTAAAAATATATTTTAAAGAAGCTGTGGGGTATGTTGTTTTCCCTAATGTGGGTAAATTAGGTATTGGAATTGGAGGGGCACGCGGGAATGGGGAAGTTTTTGAAGATCATAAGGTTATTGGTTCTGCCACTGTGACTCAACTGTCAGTTGGGTTTCAGTTGGGTGCTCAAGCTTTTAGCCAAATAATATTTTTTCAAAATAAAAAAGATCTTGATAGGTTTACTGAAGGTAATTTTGAATTTGATGCATCAGCCAGCGCAGCATTGATTACAGAAGGCGCAAATGCTTCTGCAGATTATAGTAATGGGGCGGCAGTTTTTACATTTTCTAAGGGTGGATTAATGTATGAAGCAAGTATTGGTGGACAAAAGTTTTCTTATCAAGGCTATTAATCCAACGAAAATCTCAGATGGTTTTTAATAAATAGCCATTCTTAAAAAAGACATTCTATGAAATTATCGTTATTTCTCAACTGTATTTTCAATATCCTCTAATAAATGCTTAGTTGATCTACTAAAGCCATTTGCCTTTAGATAATTTTGAGCTTCTCTAAATTTTTCAGCTACTCTTTTTGCATATGGTGTATTCATTGAATTTTGAGTCATATCGAAATTGAAAATAAACTAATCATCTAATTTAAATAGCCCCTTGATAAGTATTAAAAAATACAAGAATATAAAAATAGGATTTTCTACTTACTTAAAAAAAATTATGGCGAAATTTTCTTGATTACACTAAATAAATTTTTAATAAATTAAAGATAACCAAAATGACTAAATTAGTTTTAATTATTCTTTTTCTTGTTTTTTATTTAATAGTTTTATTTTTTTCTTTTTTTTATTCAAAGCGAAATAAAAGGGCATTAAGAAAAAAAATAATTATTCCTGCATCTAAACCTTCCTTAAAAGAGGAAGAATTTAATCCTGATATGAGTACAGATGATTGGGATTTACATAAAATAAGACTAGAAAAATTTAGAAGATCTAAGTATAAGGAATTAAATTTCTTTCTAAGTTCAGAAAATAGAATTTATTATCTTTCAGAAAAAGGAGCTAAGGTTTATTGCTAACCAGTAAAATTAATTTTATAAATAGGAAAAGAAGATAGAAACTTATAATACTAATGAAGTATTTATTTTTATTATCAGAAAAATTCTACAGGATTATCGAATGGGAATGGAATATCTTAAAAAATTTAAAAAGAAAAAAAAGAAAAAATTTTATACTTAGAGGATCCTTTGCTTTATTGAGTTTATTATCTATTATATTTTTTATATTTTTACCTCCAATTATTTTTGGAATCTTATTTAGAGAGGGGATAAAATTCAGTATTTTTTTTATTTGGATATGGATCTTAAATTTGAAGTTTTTTTGAAAAAGTTTATTTAATTTACTAAGGTTATTTAAAATTAAGAAAATAAATAATTTATCTTATGCCAAAAATATTTAAACAAAATAAGTTCGCATTATTAGGCGCGAATATATTCATAATTTTACTCTGGATAACTATATCTACCTATGTGACGAATTTATTTCAGAGTAATAATGCCCCATTTTATATATATAAAATTTCTTTTTTAATTAGATTCCTACCTCCTATATGGGTGACATGGTTTCTATGGATAAAAAGAGGGGGTTTAAAAAGATAAATAACGAAAGCAATTTAACGTATTTACTATAAAAAAAAATCAGCTAGAATCTGTAAGCTTACTTGAAATTTTCATGTAAGAATTAGGTGATTTGAGATTGTTTTTAGCTAAGAAACAATCTCTTTTTTTATATAATTTTTACTGTAAAAAAGTGCTTGTCAGTATCCCTATTGACAAACACTCATGACGATCTAGTTACTTATAAATTAAACAGGTAATCTATTATCAATTTCAATATCACCAGAATCCATAAGACGACCAATTTTAATAACCAAAGCCATATCTAACCTAGAAAATTGAGATTGATGGTTAGTTATCCAATCTAGCTCTGAAAGAGTTATTACTCCTAAAGTATTTACCTTTAGAAAAAGTAATCCTAAATTCATTTTTAAAAGATCCCAGGGATTATCCAGCCGAATAAGCCGTAATTTACAACTAATGCGAATAAGCCCATCATTGCCATTCTTCCATTAGTTCTTTCAGCATTTTGCCAATAAGTAGGTTTTGAATTTTCCATTTTGTTTAATTGTTGTTTGTTTAATTAAAATGTTTAAACGAAGCCAGGTATTATTTGACCTGTTGTTAAATATGCTCCAACAGCAGCAATTAACCCAATCATTGCAAATCTGCCATTAAGTGTTTCTGCAACAACTTTTTCTTTCTCGATTGTTTTAACTTTTTTGTTAGTGGTTTTCATTTGATTAGAAGATAAATAGTTTAAATTTTCTTTTTGAAATTGCTTTGTTAAATAAGCTACTAGGATAGCTGTAAATAATACAATTACTGCTAGAAAAGATGAAAGAGGACTCATTAAAAAATGCCAGGAATGATCTGTCCAGTTGAAACGTAAGCACCAACTAATGCAACAAGTCCGATCATTGCCCAACGACCATTAACTTTTTCTGCGTTTTGTGGATAACTGTCGTAAGAAACAGACTCATCTATGTAAGGACGTGTCTCAGTAGGAAACATATTTTGCCTGCCACCTGATTCGGTAGTAACGTTTGAATTAGACATTTAAATTATGTAATTGTTAAATAATGTAACACTACTATTAAATAATGTAAAGTATTTCACCTAAAATAAGTTATTTTCAATATAAATACTACGAATCTGTAACAGAAACGTTACAATGTGAGCTAAATGGTTATAGTTCTGAAAACTTTCAGCGGAATCCTTATCCGTATTCGTGGAAGACCTCTGTCCATCCTTTTTGGTGAAGTTGGTGCCACTTTTCCCAGGCTGATTCGATGTTAAGTTTTTCAGAGGATTTATAACCCGCAGGTTCTGCAAGATGATTCGTGTAGAAAATATGGATATCGATTTTTGATTGATTTTGATGAGATTTTTTGCTCTCCTCAAAAAAAATCAATCTGCTTCCTTCGGGATTAAGTAAGCAGCCATTTGGCTTCCTTGTGCTACAACCAAAAGCGTAATTATTTCTCCTGCTGCCGCCTTCAGAACTCATTGCCAAACAATACAATTGTACTATATTTTATTCTTTTATATCTTGTTGTCAAATACTTTTTAGGTGGATTACTTGTTTATTTAAAAATCAATTTGTTTTTTACTTTAAAGTAGCGATTATTTCAAAGCGAAAATATCGAATATCGAATTGGGACAGCCAACTAATCTTTAAACATTTCATAAACTTCTAAAAACTTTTAAGATAATACTATTAATAAAAAAAATTTTATCAAATGCGGCCTGGTACTTTTGAATTATTGATTCTAGTATTTATCTTTTTAGGTCTTCAAGCTTGGTGGATTATCCCAGTTATAATTAAAAACAATAAACTAAATAAAAGAGGTAATAATTTAAGAGAGGAAATTAAGCAACTTGAAAAATTATATAAAAAATAAATTATTTCTCAACTTCATTTTTTTAAAACTACCAGTTCTTTTGTGAGAAAAGAATATTTCTTAAAAATTTAGTATTGTGATTGCATATTTATTTTTGAAAATTAGATTTTACGAAGAACAGCTGTAGTGGGATACTCCTCCATAGTTTAAATACTTGCTTGGCTTAAGTCGATTATATTTTTGATCTATCTCTGGAGGTCGTTTTTTGTATGGATTGCTAAAAACAGTTTGCAACTCCTTAATTTTGTCGTAATTACCTTTCTCAGCCTCTTCATATGCAGGGACGACCATCCATTCGCGCCAAGTATAAATTGGGTTAAAAGATTTCATTGATTCAGATTTTTCTTTAATATTTCCCTCTTTCTTTAGGATTGATTGCCAGTTTTCAAGCCAGACTTCCCACTTTTTAATAAGCTCATTATTAATTGGCAAATAGAAACTGTCTTTTAAAAAATCTATGTTATTGGGTATATCAGAAAGTTTACGGAATAAAATTGTGAAGTCTGCTTTTGAAATGGCCATAAGATTAAAAAACTCATTAATAATATTTTCTTTGTAATGATCTAAACCAAGCTTGTTTGCCCACATTTTCATCAACTCTTTGTTCATTAATTTTGAAAAATCATTTTCGATTTGTTTTAATTTTTCAAGGTCTTGTTCACTTTTTGATAGTAACGGACTAAGAGACGAACAAAATGTTTTAAAGTTGATCTCCGCTGCAGAGGGTTGGTTAAAAAACGAGAAGTGTTCACCTCCACCTGTCCATGGTTGAAATCTTGGATCAAATAATTCGCAGAATCCAAAGGGTCCATAGTCCAAGGTGTAGCCACCAGCAGCACAATTATCACTATTAAAATTACCTTGACAATAACCAACCCGTATCCAGTTAGTTACTAGAGAAATAAGTCTCGATCTATATGAACAAGCTAGTTTTAGTACCTTACTTTCAAGTGAAATCTCATATTCAATTTCATCTTTATAATTTCTATCAATAAGATGTTGAACTATCATCTTTAGTTCATTAAGAGCTTCATCATGAGCATTATTGCGAACTCGTCTTGCAAAAAGTTCAAGCTGTCCAACTCTTAAAAAAGATGGAGCGACTCTTGTAGTAATTGCAGCTTGATTATCAATCATGATGTCAGGTTCAAAATACCTAGAGCCTTTGGAATACCATGGCCTCCTAACTTTTTCTGATTTTGAGACAAAAAGTGTTAAAGATCTTGAGGTAGGAATTCCAAAAGCATCCATTAATTCCTGTGCAAGAAATTCTCTAACGCTAGACCTTAAGACAGCCCTACCATCTGCTCCACGACAGTAGGGAGTTGGACCTCCTCCTTTAAGTTGCATCTCCATTCTTTTCCCATTGAATAAACCTTCAAATACAGAAATTGCTCTTCCATCGCCATAACCATTGCCAGTGCCAAAGGGACATTGTTGGGTATATTCAGTCCCGTAAATTGATAATGCATAACCTGTTGCCCAACCAACAGGACTCATTGGATAATTAGCAACAGAAATATCACCTGAGAAAAAACGACAAAAATTCTTATCTTTAGTAAGATCTGAGCTTAGCCTTAGTTCTTTAAAAAGTTTGTTGCTATGGGAAATATATTCTGGTTCTGGAATAGCAGTTGGAACAACTGGTACGTAATGACCTGAATATACTGAACGCGGTTTATGATCATTTCCATCTTTTGTTGATTGAGGATCTGCTCTAAGAGAATTCATAAAAGAATAGTCAGATAATTCAGAAAATTCAGAAAAATTTTCTGTAAGCTTTTCTGTTAATAAATCAGATTTAGTTGACATTAAAAATTTATCTATTCTTGTGGGTGTCGTAATTTCTTAAAATTAAACACATAATTCTATTTTATATAGATTCTATTAAGGATTGTTTTTGGCGTTACGTTTGAGATTAAATAGAAGTTAAAATTTAATATTTTAAATAGATTTTCCCAAAAGAAACTTTCTTTTGGGAAAAATTTTTGGACTTTTAAAAAGCAAAAAAGAACTTCTCAAACTTATTAATTGTTCAAAAAATTAACCCTTTGCAGATAAAAATTTATTTGAAGTGTATTTTTTAAGTTTGTTTTAAAATAATATGAAAAAGTTCAAAAATTTAAATTATTTATCGACTTATAAACCCCTTTTCCCTGCACCATATTACTCGTAATAATTTTCTAACTTACCCAGCTTTTCAGCAAATCAAACACACTAATAAATAGTCCAAAACCAATAATTGGTGGAGCAACCCATCGTGTCATGAATTTTAAATAACGTGTCGTTTTGATTCCAACTTTTGAACCACTAAGTTCTTCATTAAATTTTCCAGGGACTACCCATCCCATAAAGAAAGTAACCAAAAATCCACCAAAGATTAGTAATACACCACCAAAAATCGAATCAACTGTTCCAAGAATATTTAAATTTAATGCAGAAGGGATGCCTGCTAAGAATAGGAAAAGGGTTATCAACCAAACAGATTTTTCTCTTTTAAAGCCGAATTTATCCATTAAAGAGGAAACTGGAACTTCTAATAATGAAACAGATGAAGTTATGGCTGCTATATAAGCTAGTGCAAAAAATGCAACAGCTACAATTCTTCCTGCAGCACCATATGAACCTAGACCTGTTGGAATTGAGATGAATAAAGCACCAACAGTGGATTCAGAAATAGCGTCACTTAATCCGAATGTTAAAACTATTGGGAAAGTTATAAATCCAGCCATTAGTCCAACCAAAGTATCTAATGATGCAACTCCAATACTTAGTTTTGGAAGATTACTTTTTTTATTTAAATAGGATGCGTAGGTAACCATAATTCCAATCCCCAAGCTTAATGAAAAGAATGCTTGTGTAAAAGCGTTTCTTATTGTTTGAGGATTTCTCAATTCATTAAAATCAAACTTAAGTAGAAATGTTTTATATCCTTCCCATGCACCTGAAAGTGAAGTAGCCCAAATAGCAAGAATCACAATAATTATGAAAAGGATTGGCATGAAATATCTAGTAACCTTTTCTATACCTTTTTTTATACCTGATGTAACTATTATTGCTGTAAGTACAAGACTTAATAGGTGGCCCAACAAAACACTGCTGCCACTACTAATCGAACCAAAGAAGGTTTCTGCTTCAGTTAAATTTTTCGGTAATCCAAAAAATAAAGAATGGAACAAGGTATCTGCAGTCCATCCCATTATCACTGAATAATATGATGCTATTCCTAGGGGAGCTATGAAGAAAAGAATTCCTAATGGATACCAATTCTTACCAGCCAGCTTAACAGGAGCAAGCAATGTGCTTGCCATTGCGTTTCTCCCTAGAGCCATTTCAGCAACAAATACCGGAAGACATACAATTAAAACGATCAACATATATAAAAGTACAAACGCCGCTCCTCCACCTTGAGATGCTCTGTAAGCAAAACCCCAAAGGTTTCCTAGACCTACTGCACTGCCAGCAGCCGCGAGAATGAATCCTAGCTTACTAGTCCATTGTTCTCTCTGAGAAATTTTTGAGTCCAAAATTAAAATCGTTTTTTATAGTTGATTTATAACTCATAAATGAAAATTAGTTAACACTTTGCTTAATAAAAACTAATTTTTTTAGATTAATTTTTTTGATAAAGATTTAGAATTAAAAAACTTTAATTATTCTTATGACTATTGAAACGACTATTCTAGATTTTCAACTAAGTAATACTTAGGAGTATGAATCACATATGAATGCAAAAGAACAGCAAATGATGTTTAAAGAAATGGGAGTAAAAATATTTTATATTGGCAAATCATTAGATGATCCTCATAGGGCGACTGTAATTTTTCAAGGACCAGAAAATGTTTTATATGATATTTTTAGGAATCCTGAAACAAAACCTATAGTTGAAGCTTCAGGACATATTTATACGGGGACAAAAATAACTCGCTGGATTTCTTGAAAAAATAAATCTTATATGAATTATCAACTTTTAATTGAATCATATTCTTTTGGGTCAACCCTTTCTGAGCAAGAAATAGAACTCTTAAGTCTGGAACTTGAAACTCAAGTCATTAACATTAATATATCAATAGAACTTGGCTGTTTAAAATCTGCTCCCTCTCATATTTGCGAAGGTCTTAATTTAAAAAAAGATACTTATTGGATAATGTGTCTTGCGGAAATACTAGATTTACATAAGCCCCCCCAATTCGGGAAAACGAAAAGTGTGGAGGTTTTCGATTTGCTTCTAGAAAAAGGACTTGTTATTGGCTAATTAATTATTTATTTGATTATTAAAAATGAATTCTTTCTTTCTTTTGCTGATAGGATTGATTTTAAGTCAGAAAAAAAAATGGAAGATTCTGGGCGATTCTTATTGGAAAATCTTATTAAGCTAACTAGATCAAGTGAAAATAAATTTAAACGAGGAAATTTTAAGGGCGCTTTAGAAGATAAAATTAAGGCTAATGAAATATTGAAATCTAAATCTTGTGATGAAAAAATGATTCAAAAATACAGAAAAGAATTATCTAGTTTGTATTCCTCAAAATTTGATCTTATATTTGATCATAAACTTAAAATTGATGAAATAAAGATAAATGAAATAGTGAAAATGTTGGAAAGTAAAAGTGAGGAAAAATTAAAAAATCTTGATTATAGAGGTGCAATAAAAGCATTAAGAAGGGCAGAAAAATATATATCAAATTAAAATCAATCCAAACTACGTTGAGTTTTAAGAAGTTTTGCTTATTGTGTTTTTTTTAGCTCAGTTTAAAGTTATAGTACGTGAGTAATAATTTATGCAAAAACAAAATAAAAAGAAAATAAAAAGTTTTGAAAAAAAGGATTTAGATGTTTTAGATAGGTTTTTGAGGATCTTATGGAGAAAAGAGGTTGAATACAAAATAAATTTCTGATAAAAGCATATTTGAAGGAGATATCTTATGAAAGTCCGAATAGGATTAATAGTTATACTTTTTATTTTTTACTCATTATCTAATTTTGCGTTTAAAAAAAGAGTATTAAAAAATAAATTTAGAAGGGCTCAAAGATTGAATTAAATTAAATCATTTGATTAATGACATGAATTTAACAAAAGGAATACAAAAAAGTTTAGGTCCAGGCATCTTGTTGGCTGGGGCGGCTATTGGGGGTTCTCATTTATTGTCATCAACTACTGCTGGTGCAAGGTTTGGATTTTCTTTAGTTGGCCTAATCCTTCTTACTAATCTTTTAAAATATCCATTCTTGTTGGTTGGGACTAGATTTACAGCATCTACTGGTAAATCATTATTAGAAGGTTTCAAAGAGCGGAATTCTTCATATCTCCCTTTATTTCTAATAGTTAGCCTAATTACAGGTACTTTCACAATAGCGGCTGTAAGTTTTGTCTCAGGTGTCCTTTTAACTAATATCCCCTTTTTCTCAGCTTATCCAGCCATGGATTTGTCTATAGGGATCCTTGTTGTTTCTGGAATGATATTAATTCTTGGTAAATATAAAGCCCTTGATAGGATTTCAAAATTTTTAGTATCTCTTCTAACTTTTTTAACATTATTTGCAGTTTTATCGCTTTTACTTAAAGGTTCAATAAATGAGTCTCTAAATATGAGTTTTTTTGAACCAGAAATCAGCCCATGGAAGTTAACAAATTTAGCTTTTTTGATCCCTCTAATGGGATGGATGCCTTGCCCAGTAGAGTTATGTGTTTGGCCTTCTTTATGGATGTTTTCTAGAGCAAAAGATACAAACTATAATCCAAATATTAGTGAAGCAGAATTTGATTTTAATCTCGGTTACGTAATAACTGTTGTTACTGCTATTTTCTTCCTCACTCTTGGAGCCATAACAATGTATGGTACCGGCGATGGAATGCTTTCTGGCAGTGGAGTCTCCTTTGCTCAAAAATTAATACTCCTTTACACTAAATCCATTGGCAATTGGTCTAAATGGATCATTATACCTGCAGCATTTGCCGCAATGTTTAGTACCACAATTACTTGTCTGGATGCATATCCAAGAAGTATTTCTGCTATTCAAGGTTTATTGAGAGGAACTGATTTTGGACATATGGATTCCAAGGCAGAGCGAAATAGATTTCAACTTTGGATGATTGTACATATCTTTGCATCGTTAATAGCATTGCTGATTGCAAGGTCTGGAGGTGTAGGGGTAAAAGATTTTGTATTTACTGCAATGACTGGAAGTTTCCTAACCGCCCCTTTATTTGCATGGATGGCAATGGATACTATAAATAGCAAATTAGTACCAATTAAAAATAGATATGGATTATTTCTAAAAACGATAAGTTGGATAGGATTAATTTTCTTAATATTGTTTAGTTTATTGTTTATTGCAAATTCATTTTTTGGGATTGGGAATTATTAATTTGAAAAAAAAAAATAATTAAGGGTTGATTTTTCTTCAGAATTCGTTTCTCTAAAGATATATCATTTTTGGTACTACACATGGTTATGCCTCAATCTACCTTGGAAAGCTTATTATTTTTTTTGATACTATCTCTAGTTGCTACTTATATTGTTAATTTAAAGTATTCTTCAAAGTTAAAAATACAGAAGTAGTTTTTTATTTATCTTTTTCCGAATTTGATTTATTTCTTTGGATCACTCCAAGTTTCTTGGTATAACCAACTCAAAAAAGTTAGAGTAAGTATATTTCCAAATGCATAAAGTATTGCTAAAAATGGGTCATAAATATTGGCAATAATTGTCGACATAATAATTATTATTAAGCCTGAAACAACCAAATCCTGAATAGGCAAATGTTTTAAATTTACAGAATTTATCATTTGATAATTAATTTTAATAGATTAGATTAATTATAAAACCAAAAAGTAACTTATTTATTTATAAGGAAATAACATCTAAGGAATGAATAGTTTTAGACTTGCTAAATTAATAATAGTTTTTTCATCATTATCGTTTTTGAGTATTACTTTTTTAAGAAATTTTAATTCTCCCGAAAATATAGAGAAAAGATGTACGCTTAAATTTAAAAAGGATTTTAAAAATCCTTTGGAAACATCTTCCGAAGAATGGGGTAAAATTTTAGATATAGCTGATAATAATTATTTAAAATGTATGAAAATACCTTAGTATTAATTATGGGAGAAGCAAAGAGAAGAAAAAATTTAGGTCTTCCGCCTAGAGAAAAAACCGAAGATATAAAGTTGCCTGCACTTGATAAAAAAGCTATACAACAAAAAGTTAGATCCACATTATATAAATACCCTATAATACCTTTTCTCTTTTATGGAGCTGCAATATTGATACTTATAGGAGGATTATTTTTTGTTTTTAAATCCTTTAATATTGGCTGATTATGAAGATTATCCAATTTAAAAATACTTAAAGGACTTCAAAATGAATTACTTTATTTTTTTCAATTAATTATCGAGCAAATATAAGTTACTTTTATAAGATTGACACCATCTCGTAATGTTGTAATTTTGGATTAAATTAATACTTTTCATGAAAAAAATAAATAAAAAATATGTTGAAATTATGCGTCAAGCTGATAATGCAATTGGAAGAAAAGAAGTCGTTAGTTTATTAAAAAAAGCTGCAATAATTATGTCTAAATCCGAGGAAAACTTAGCGGCTTAGATTAGAATACTATTTTATTAAAAAAAATAAAACACCGTAAAGAATGATAGATGATGATGCAGCCATAAAAATAAATGGTATTATCATGCCTGAGTTTAACCACCTTAAAAGTCTAATTTTTTTGTTAATTACTCTTGGCATTTTCCCTTAATCTCTTTTTCGCAACTTATCAAGAAAATAAATGGTGTAAATGATTAATTCATCTTTTTAAATATTATTTTTTAGCTATTTGCAATTAAGTTTTATACAGAAAAATAAATTTAATTTCATCATAAAATTTTTGTTCTAAACGAAATTTTAGGTAATTAATACCTTGTATTTCTCGAATTTTTTTAGCAAAATTTTGAAATATTAGATTTCTAAATGATGATTGAATATTACAAAGAAAGTCTTAAAGAATTTAGAGATTGTGATTCTGAATTATTACTTAAGATTCTAAATAAGACCTCTATCGTAAAAAAAAATAGTGATGATAAAGAACTATTTGTAGATGAAAATTGGAAAATTAATTCAAAAAACATAAGTAATATAATTCCTTCAGATAATTCAAATTTGAAAAGAATATTATCAGACATTTTCCCTAATAAAAAAATAGTGATTCAGGATAATAATGATGGGTCGCAAACAATTTTCTTATCCTAATTTAGGAAATATTAAATCCTTGTTTATACTATCTATTCAATATTTATTTTTTTGAGAAAAATTTAGTAAAAATTACTCTCGCAGAATTTTTTTAAAGATGTTATTGTTCACTTACGTTCATCCAAGTTTATATCTCTGGACGCATGAAATGGGAGTAGGGAACGGGATTCTCATTAACTGCAAAAGATCATGAATAACCTCTTACAAATAAGAGAAAAAATCAAAAGAGCCAATAGGCTATATGAAGCCCAACTTTTGGCTACTAAAAGTGGAGAAGTTACTCCATACAGAAGATCCGTCTTTGAAGAAAGAATCAGAAAAACACAAAAAGAAATGAAATTGAAAGACTCAAAAAATTAAATTCTTTTTTGAAGCTGATTAATTGAGAGGGGGGTTTATCCCTCTCTTTTTTTATTTTTATAAAAATAATGTAATTATTAATTTTTTCGATTATCGATTACTAAAAAGAACATAATTTTGATGCTTTTGCTATTGATTTAAATTATATAAATGGCAAATTTAATTCAGTAATTAAGAGGTAAATATGTTTAAAAAGAAAAATAAAAAAATTAAAACCGCACCCAATAAATCAAATTTAGAACAAGTTTTATGGTTTATAGAAAATTATTTCCCCCAAAAGAAAGATCGAGGAGTTCAAAAAAAAATGTATATGGATAATCTAGAAGTAGAAATTACTAAGATATTTTCTAAATTAGCCTCTACATGTTCTAAAACATTATTTCCAACTACAAAAAATACGACAATCTCTTTTACCTTTGGTAATTGGGCCTTGCCTTACCTGAAATTGCTTAAGAAAATAGGAATTGCTAAGTAAGAAAATTGTGATCGGCTAGAACTAAATTTATACCGCAAATAAAAATAAATCAAATAAAAATAAATCAAATAAAAATAAATAAAGATTAAAAAGTCTCTGAAATTTCTTTTCGAAATTTAAGGAGGAATACTTACTTTACATAAAAAATACAATTGCTAAGTTTAAGATAAGAGATCTATTCATTAATGTTTCTAAATTATCTGCCTAGTGAAATGGTTGAAGTTGTTGGTTTGACAATGATTTTTTCATTTCTAGTTGGAACTATCTTAATTTTATTATTTACATCAGATCAGGCAAATACAAAGAATCTATATTTAAAGAAGGCTAAATAAATTTTAAATAATTTGTTTATCTACAAAGGACCTCTGTTTTTAATAAAGTTAACTCGCAGGTGTAGAACATAATTTTTAATATTGATACATAAACAAATTCAAGATTATGGGCGAAGCTAAAAGAAGAGAAGAATTAGGATTGCCACCTAGACAAAAAAATGAATTAAATAAATCTGATAGATACCTTTCATGGCTTCCAATTACTAAATCAAGAATTAAGAAATATCCTTATATGGGTGTAGCAACAATGGCACTAGGAGCGATAATTTTCTTAGTAAGTGGGGGCGCAAATAGTATTAATTAGTTAGATTTTGGCTTGGCTTAGAATATATCTAAGATTATTTTTGTAATAGTTTAACGCCTGATAGTATTGAGATTATTGAAGCTATACCAAGAAATATCGAGTAAAAAGGTTGCAAATTAATAATGCCAAAATTACCCGTATGCCATTTTATTAACCAAAAAGCATCTACTCCTAATGGTTGAAGAATACTATAAATAGTCCCAGATACAATAGTAATTAGTAAGGGGATTGCTGAAATTGCGGTTATTTTTCTGTGAATTTTTCTTTGATTTGTTTTTAATTTTTCCATCTATTTCATCAAATATATGTGTAATTCTTTTTCGTTTTTGCATGGCATCCATTTATCTTGATTCTTATGTATTCCTTCGCAACCAAGTTCTAAAGCCCTTTTTTCAGCTTTCTCCTCAGAAAGAAATGTACCCCTCATATGTGCAAGAGAATAATTATTGAAATTTAGAGATAAGAAAAATAAAAAAATAAAAAATTTAAAATTTCTATGAATAATACGCATTTTTAACTTTTGAGGATAGTGTCACAAATACTAGATGGGTTTGCTTGTTTAACTATTTTTAGTCTTTTGATAAGTTTGTCTCGATCTATTTGATGTTTTAAATATTTAATACATAAATTTTTTCCTTAAATACCTTGGCTATTGGAGTAATCTTTAAAGCAATTGCAAAAGTACCAACAACTAAAAGAATGTTTGTAGCAAGTCGAATATTTGGTCGAAAATTAGATCTCATTCGTATTCTTTATTTCTGTCAATAACTTCCCTTAAATATATATCTTTTAACTCGTCATTGTATCCATTTTCTTTCGCAAATTTCTCTAATTCCTTCAACTCTTTTTCTGTCATTAAGCAGATTTGGATATATTGTTTTTCATATTTTCAATTTGGTTGATTAATTCATCTAACCATTCTGTATTATTTTCGGATCTTTTCTGAAAATATGTAATTTTGGGTTGATTGATTTCTAGTGTCTCATAATCTCCACTCATAAATTTCCCCTAAATTTATACTCTGCATAATTTATCTAGAGAAATTATGCCCATCAATAGGCTCTAATACTCATTTGAAGGTTGCCATGGGTAACAAGTCACTTATTTAATATTATAAATATCAAGGAATTTATCTTTTAAAAATATGGCAACTAATGAAGAACTAGAAAAAAGAATTGAGACTTTAGAAAAAGAAGTACAACACCTAAAAGCTGCTCTGCAATATCAAACGAGAAATAAGAAAAAGTGATTTATTCTTATTGCGTAGAAGTTACTTTTGCTCAGATAAGCTTTTTCTTGGTTATTTAGGGTACCTATTGTTAAAGTTTGAATTAAAAATTAGTTCATAATTAGTCACTTTTTGAAAAAATAACTAAATCATTGATATTTAGAACATATTTGTTTTTATATATATAAAACTACTTGATATGATTAACTCAATAGCTATTACATTGTTATTTTTAGGCTCTTTAGTCGCCTACAAAAGACTCAAAAGAAAGAAAAGGCGATTTCACGCACCACCAACAAACCAGCTTCCTGGCTAAAGATTAAATACCGTCTTCGTCTTCTCCAAAAGGATTGTATCTAATATCCCAAATGAGAACTACTGCTATAGATAAAAGCAATAGACCAAAAATAACTTGAGGAGGTGGAAATAACATTTATGAAATATAACAATTATCAATAAGTTTTGATTATGAAAAATTTAAAGGGTAATAGAGATTGTTTGGTTCTAAATGTTTTTTTCATGGTCAACCTTCGATTCTGAGGCTTTTCTAGCAATTATTTTTGAATAGTGTCAAATTTCAGGTAAAGTACCTACTTACAATTTTTTTAAAAAAACTATTGAATTTATAAGTTTTTTCTTATCCTTCTTCTAAATTGTTTTTTATATTCTTTTCTAGCTTCTTCGATAGACTCAAATCTAGAACACTTTATGAATGACTTGCTTAACCTTTTATAAACATGACCATAAGAAATCAAAATTGTATTGATAATGGAAGAGGGCTTTGAACTATCTTCAAAAGGTTCAAATACTTTAATCCCCGACCTGTTTTTATTGATTAAAGTGAATTTTTCCAAAAAAAAAAAGGGCGTTAGCTTCGCCCCAATCAAAAAGCGGGATAATCCCCATCACCCAGCCTTTATAAAATCCTAGCACTACATATGGTGTTTGTAAGTAATAAAAATTACCTATTGATGGGGTTGTTTGTTTCTGTTTAATTTGTCATGATAGGAGTCCCCATCACCTAGGCTCGCAAGAGTCTTTTTTTTGTTTTTTTTTAGATCTTATGTTGATAGTTTTTTAAATTTGTATTTAAAGATTTTTTGTTTAATTTAGAGATTCGATAAATAATAATAAAAAAAATATTTTAGTTATGCAAACATACATTGTTCATTGGCAATTCCCAGATCAAGAAAGTCATATGCAAGGGACAGAAGCTTTTGCTGGTTTTGTAGAAGGAGGATGTGAAGGCGATGAATTTGATGGTTTTAAGGTTGTTAATCGAGTAGTAAATCCTGAGGGAGCTAATGGTTGGGCAATTGTTGAATCTTCAAATCATCAGAATATTTGGAAATGGAGCAGTATCTGGGTTGATAACTTTGGCGTAGAAATTGAAGTAACACCAGTTTTAACTGACCGAGAATTTTTAACAGTCCATAAAGAAATTGCGGAAGCATCGAATTAGAAGTATAACGATTAGAAGCTTGAAACTTGATCTAAAATAATATTTAAGTCACACATTCGTTTATGCAAAAAATTGGAAACTTATTAATCTCATCAATAACAATCGCATCAATTTTTATGCCCTTAGAAATTGTCAAAGCACAAGAAAAAATTGAAGTAATACCACTTATTCAAAGTACAAAAGGTCTTGGAGGTAAGAAGATTTCTTACCCTAGATGGAAGCAAGCAGAACTTAGATTCTTTAAGGTTGTCATACCTATTGGGGCAAAAACGCCAATTCACACTCATCCTGCACCGATGGTTGTTTATCTTGCCAAGGGTAAATTAAAACATATAAGAGGTGATGTTATTAATTACTTTTCATCAAAGCAATCATTAATAGAGAGTAATAATGGTGATGAACATTTCGTTGAAAATGTTGGGAATGAACCTGCAATTCTTTATGTAGTTGCTGCCTCTGCGGTTGGATTGCCTACAACTATTAATAAATAAAAAAATTATTAATAAATTAACAGATGAATAATGTTGAAATAAATTGTTGATTGCTAAATCGATTTACTTTCGAGCATTAATAAATATTGATCTTACGTTTTTATCTCTTATATCGACATCTTAGGACTCTTTATAAGATTGAATTTCGCCTTGAAGGCTTCTCTGACAGACAATCTAAGTTTAATCTAATTCTTTTTTTACTGATTATGAATTGAAAGTAGTGATTTTTTAAAACTAATAACTAACTATTCGTAAAAACTACTAACCTAGAGAATCTAAATCTCTTCTATGGTGAACTGTGCTGGCCTCATTGTTTGAGGCATTCTGTTCTCTCATTAAATCAGTAATAGTTGGATATTCTTTTGCAGGATCAAGATCGCTTTTATGCTTATCTTGAATTGCAAAAGGTGATTTTTTTAAATTCATTGATGATTACCTCAAAATTTTTTAATTCAGATTACAGAACCTGGAATTTCATTTACGTAAGAGTTAATTTGCCTTGCAAGTATCAAACATTCATGGGCATCACATGCCTTGAACTAAACTTGAGGATCTTTGCAACTCAATACACATTTTTTGCAAGACTTGATTAGTGTGGATGGCATTTAGATTTATATACACTACTATGTTCTAACTAAGTAAATTGAGATAACGACTAATAAATATGTACGGTTTGGTGTACAAACATATACGGATAGAGGACCAACAGTTAAATATAAAAAAAGATAAACTGTCTTAAATTTACTTGATATGAATTAGAGGATTTTGATTAAAGGACTTTTATATTTTTTAAGAAGGATTTTAATAAATTTCTGCGTTAATAAAATGTACACCATAAATATTTTTATGAAAAACTTCTCATTTTTAATTCTTTTACTAACCTTCTTTCTTGGACTACCTTCTTATCCCAATCCAACCAATGAGAGGAATAATTTCATGAAAATGCGAAAGCGTTTTGAAAAGATCGATAAAAATAGTGATGGACTTCTTTCTAAAGATGAAATGTTAGAAGCTCACCGTGATCGCATAGAAAAACTATTTTTGAAATTTGATAAGAATGGTGATAAAAAATTATCAAAAAAAGAATTACGCGCAGTAAAGCAAGAAATGAAAAAAAGGATTGATAAAGTAAGGAGTGAAAAGGAGTAAAGAATGACTAAGGATCTCAGCTCTTACATGCTTAAAATGGCAAAGGGTGATAAGGAATCTTTTAGATTTATTGCAAATGCCTTAGGATACAAAATGCATAGAACAGCAATTAAGATTTTGGGCTCATCACATTTTGAAGATGCAGATGATGTAGTACAGATTTCCTTAATTAAAGTGTGGCAGACAGCTCCTCGCTGGAAAAACAAAGGCAGTGTTGAAGGATATATTTATAAAATTGTTTTTTCCACATGTATGGATTTTATTAGAAAATACAAGAATGCTGAAGAATTTAAAGATAATTATTTCAACCTAGAGATTTTAGATAACATTAACAATACTAATGAATTAAGAAAAATGCTTTTAAAAAAAATTCAAAAACTTTCCAAAGAACAACAAGAAGCTATTTTGCTTCATTATTTTTCTGGATATAAACAAAAGGAAGTTTCTAATATTTTAAAAAAAAGCGAAAAGGCAACAGAAAGCCTTATTATTCGCGCTCGCAAAAAGTTAAAAACAATTTTACCAAAAGACATTTTGGAGGAATTTTTACATGTCTAAATTAAAAAAAGAACGTCTTAATCAAATGATTGAGCATGCACTTTCTTATAAACAAGAGGTGAATAAACGTAGATCTAATTCTTTTTTAAAAAGGCTTAAAGGCATAATACCTAAGCCAAATATTTACGGAGTAACTTTTGCCTCATTAGTTATTTTTTGCGTTTTCATTCCTCCAATTGTGACATCAAGAAGCTTGGTTGATATTAATGAAATCAATGATCTTATGATTTATGAGATTATTGATGATATGTAATCTATTTATATAATAAATATTGAGGGAGAAACTCAAGGTATGAATATTTGAAATTTATAAGAGTTAACTAATTTATAAAAAATTTTTAATCTTAGTATTTTTCTTCTTGCCTGAGTTTTATATGAAAATAGTTTGTTTGGAACAGATTTTCTTTTGATTCTATTAATAAAAAAGAATTTGAGCTTTATGGAGTAAATAGTTTAAGACTTGCCATTGATAACACTTAGGAAATTAAGAAGCGTTTTAAAAAGCAGCTCCTTTTATGGTTCTAATTAAGAGAGATACCTTCTTTTGAAAATAATCAATAAAAAGCATTCTAAAGGAGAACTAAACTTAGATTTATACAACCTTACATTAATTTTTATGTTGAGAAAAAAAGACAAACAAACTTTAACAAGACTCTTCCTTTTGGGTAGTGGTGCTCCAATTGGCCTTGATCGCCTAAATAAAGGTAATGTAATAGGTGGATTTTTAGCAATTTTTAGGTTTTCTTATCGCGTTGATAACATTATTGGGCTTGTTTGTATGGATCGTTTCTTTTATTTCCTAAACTTTTCGTTTGCTGAAACAACTTGAAGATGCTGAAGAATAAATTAAACACTCACTCTTTACTCTATATAAATGGCTAAATCATATTGGTTAATTAATTCAAAAAGATCAGAGGTTAGAAGGTTTATAAAAAATGATAAGAGCATTGATGGAGTCTTCGAGTATATGTTTATTGACTCTGGAGAGATTGATGGCGTTCTTGGAAAAAATCCACCTGTTATAAAATCCACAGTTTCTGTAGAAATAGATTTAGCTAGAGAAATTTATGGAAGGTTACTTTCTCAAGGATGGAGGATAACTGAAGAAGTTTGGCTCAAAAAAGATTCCTTGGGCTAAAGATTTTAAGTTCTTTAGTAGCACTAGATTTCATGATTAAAGTCCACTTCCTAATTAAATTTTTAGAAATAGGAGATGATATTTAGCTCTTTGGGTATTGCTTATTAACTGTGGCTAGAATTGTTTTTGAAGCGCTTTTTTTATCTCCTACTAAGGATACTTTACCTTTCAATTAAGCATCTTTTTTAGACATATCTAAAATAAATAAGAGGTATTTTTGATTAAATGGCTACCAGAATAAACAAATATTTAAGTGAAGTCGGTTACTGTTCTAGAAGAGGAGCAGATAAACTAATTGAAGAAGGGAAAGTGACCATTAATGGAAAGATCCCGGAAATGGGTACCAAGATAAAGGATGGCGATCATGTGGAAGTTGATGGTCAAATAGTAGGAAAACTAAAGAAACAAAAAAATGTTTATTTAATTTTTAATAAACCTGTTGGAATTGTTTGTACAACGGATGTAAAAGTAGAGCGCGACAATATTATAGATTTCATCAAATACCCTACAAGAATCTTTCCTATTGGAAGATTAGACAAAAAGAGCGAGGGGTTGATATTTTTAACTGACGATGGAGACATAGTAAATAAAATACTCCGAGCAAGAAATAATCATGAAAAAGAATATGTTGTAAGTGTTAATCGTCCAATTAATAGAGATTTTATTCATAGTATGAGTAATGGTGTTGAAATATTAGAAACCAAAACTAAGAAATGTTTGGTAGAACAATTGGGGCCAAAAAAATTTAAAATCATACTTACTCAAGGTCTTAACCGGCAGATTAGGAGAATGTGTGAATCCTTAGGCTACCGAGTAAAATCATTAAAGCGCATAAGAATTATGAATATAAAGTTAGATGTACCGACAGGAGTATATCGTGAATTTACCAATGCGGAACTCTTAGAATTAAAAAAATTGCTTGTAAACTCCTCAAAAAAATTTGACTAACTATAGTAATCTTAGATTTTCAAAAAAAATAGTAAGTTTCTTTTTTTTCTAAAACTTCTTAAGTAACTCTTAGATTAGTTTGTTTGCCTGAAAATGCGTGTTATTTTGGCTTAAATTGGAATAAAAAATTTTTGAAAATGGGTTGACGATTTTTGGGAAACAAAAGTGTTAACTTAGCTCAATAAATGGTTTTCTACTCTTGAAGCCTTTTGAAATTACCTGCAACCCTTTTTTTATCTAATTATTTTTATAATGAACACTAAAAAAATTCTTATATGACTAAATTTCTTGAGAAGAACATTACAATTGCTCTGTTAACTATAATTTCATATTTTTTGTTTAGTATTTCTAGCAGTTTAAAAGAATCGGCAAAATATGATTCTGATTTAAGAGCTTGCGCCAAACTGAAAGCCTTTATTAATGATAAAGAATCATCAAAGTTATATGCCGAGGAGGCAGCCTTAACAACTGAGGTCGAGGTCAAGTTCGTTGGAGAATATTGTAAAAAATTAACTCAGCAAAATCTTTTCTGAATAAATAACTTTAAGGGTTTTCGTAAAATATTTATTTAGCAAAAGAGAAAAAATGTTTTTATTAATTAAAAAAAAATATTTTTTTATAATTTTTTTTCTATTACCTCTACTGATTTCTTGTTCAGCTCAAATAAGGAAAAATCCATCTAAACCTTTTTCGAGTGAGCGTCTTAATAATGAATTAATAAATATAAATAATTTAAGAATAAATCTTTATAAAGCCGATAAAAAATTAACACCTAAGATTATTTACAATAATGACGGATCATCATTTTATAGATACACTAAAAAGCCTGGTGAAGGTGAAATCTCATTAGAAGAGTTAAAGGAAAGAGTTTTACTAGGACCTGATTTCTATAAAAAAGATAGAGAAGATATAATTAACCTCTTAAGAAAGATTAATGAATTAAAAATAAATAACAAATTAGATTCTATTAAAAGTGGAGCATTAGGTCTTTGGATTCCTAGTAAAGATACCATTGTTATCGATTATCGAGTGGTCGAGATGGGCTCTCCAACTTTTCTTAATGTATTAAGTCATGAGGCTATTCATGTAGCGCAAAGCTGTTTTAGCGGATCTAGAAACAAATTCCCTAAAAGGATTGGTCTACCACTGGAGTACTCAACAAATTTAAATTTAAATTTGTCTCATAATTTGTATAGCAATAAATCAGAGGAGGTTATGAATTTAGAGCGTGAGGCTTTTACATATTCAAAAGTCGAGGGAGTAGCAATTAAGCTCTTAAATAATTTATGTTAATAAACTATTTAAAACGCAATTATTTTATTGAATACAAAAATGTTGATGATAATTACGGAATTGAATCGGAACTTTAAATAAGTATTTTCTACGTTGTTTTAATTTGAAATTCTGATTTGAATTAGGAAAGTTATAGATATTCCTATGGAAAAATCATTCCTAAACTTCATCTATTGGATATTAGTAAAGTCGGCCGAAAGTTATTATGGCGACTCAATGAAAACAGAAGTTCCTTATATACCTTATTTTTGATTGAAAAATATGGTTTAGAATTAGGCTCAATTGACATTACATATACATTAGAGGGTATAGCAACCCTCTTTTTTAATGAATATAAATACTTTTCTATTGCTGTTATTGGTTATTGCGAACTACACAAACCTATTCTTAAATATTAAAAACAGAAGAAAATGAAATTCTCAATTATCCCACTACTAGCTTTTCTGGCTTTACCTACTGCTGTTAATGCAAATAGTATGGTCAAAGATGCATTAAATAATGCTGATAAATTATTTGAATTAGGTTCTGATGGTTGCATTATGGTGACAATGGCAGTTAAAGTTGCAACAACTCCAGAGGCTTTTGGTGAAGTATCAGATAATCTGAAAAAGGAAGTGAAAACATATGCCAATAAATGTAATTTAAGTTTTTAATCAAACCTTTTTTACCTCAACTGATTTCAACTACGTTTTCACAACTAAGCATCTACTAAGCTAATTTAGTGTATTCGGCACTGAAAATATACTTTCTTCCATCGTTATTGTCGTCGTCGTTATGAAAGAAGAGATTAATACGAATAGTATTCCAAATCCAAAAAAATAGATAAATAGAGTATCGGGTCTAACACTTCATCATCTTCAAACATTCAATTTTAATTTGAGGAAACTTTATAATACCTAAATAATCACTTTATTATTAAATGGAAAGGTCTTTATGATTAAGTTGGTATTATTTCCTCTGAGAATATTTAAAGTCGATCTAAAACAAAATGATTTATTTCATTTTTAGAATGAATGTTCAAGTAATTTTTTAAATTAAATGTGTGGAAGTTTTGAACTGAAAACTAAATTTGTAAACCTACCAAAGATTTTAAAACGAGACTATCCTATCGGACTTGATAAAAAATATCAGACTCAAAATTTAATAAGACCTATCGACCCAATTCTTGTTATTAAGAACGAGGGAAGAATTAAAACTACTTTTATGTCATGGGGCTTTATTTCTCCTTGGACCAAACACCCATTTGATAAAGAAAGACCTAGACCATTTAATGCACGATCAGAAACTGTGGAAGAAAAAAAATTATTTAGCGGAAGTTGGAAACATAAAAGGTGCTTAATACCAGCAAGTGGTTTTTTTGAAAAAAAATATCGTATCCGCAAGAAGAATTATGAGACTTTTTGGTTAGGAGGAATCTGGAGCAGGTGGTACTCACCTGATGGTGCCGAAATTGAAAGTTGCTGTGTTTTAACAACCGAACCAAATGCATTAGTTCAACCTATACATCACCGCATGCCCGTGGTTGTGCCTGAGGGATATGAAGAACAATGGACAGAGCAAGTTAAAGATATTGATGAATTAAAAGGTTTGCTTCCAATTATGATGGGTTGGTCACCTGATGGATGGGTGGTAGAAAATTTAAAGAGAAATAAGACTGATCAAATGAGTTTGTTTTAAATGAGAAACTTATTCCTATAGATCTTTTTTGGATTATTTTCTGAAGTAAATAAGAGAACAATTTAAGGTAAATTGATTGACATTAGATTTAAAATTAAAGTAATAACCCCTTTTTGATTATGGAAAGTAAGTTTTATCAGTGGTGGAAAAATCATAGAAAACTTGTAACTTTTGGTTTGTTCCTATTCTTTTTTGCTTTTTATCTCAGAACCCCTTTTGATAAGGAAGCAAAAATAAAGGATACCTGCGCGAAATTAAATTCAAGTTACCAAATTAAAGGGGATGAAGCGATAAAGGCGCTTAATTTAAAGGAAATAAAAAACTATAACAATCGCGAATTAGCTAATTATTATTGCGAAAGATATTTGGGTATTAAATAGGAAGATGAAATGCTTATTTAAAAGTTGTTTTTAAGGATAAAAATCTACTTTCCAACGCATTGCGCAATAATTTAACGGGTTATATCCATTGCAATTCCAGAACTTGAATATTTTGATAGAAAAGTGGTGAAAGTTAGCATCATTAAAAAAAGCCCAACAAAAATAAATAGCAAATGCAGTTACAATAAACGCAGTATATTGAAGCCAATGGACTCCCGAATTATCAACTCCATTTTTATCAAAATTTAAATTACTCATTTATAGGAAAGGATATGCTATCCAACCAAATAAGGTGTAGTTAATAATCACAGCCATAAATCCAATCATTGCGAGTCGACCATTGGTCCTTTCTGCAATAAACCAATAGCTATTAGGCCATTCAAAATTCCTCCCCATATTGGATATTTGATCTTCCAAAATTGGAGTCTCTTTAGTGATATTTTCCTGTTCGAGATAATAATTACTATCTGGGTAGAAGCTTTCGCTTGAAAAATTATCTTTAAATTTATTCATTTTGTTAAATTTGAATCCTAAACATACTAAAAAGGTTTTTTAAAATATGTTGTTTAATATCTTTTTTAATTGCCTCAATGGCATCTTTATACTTTTCGGGTTCAGTTAAAATCATTTTGATCAAATTGTATTGACTTTCTATTTCTTGCGAAGAAATTTTCTCATAAAAAAAGAGGGTTTTATCCCTCTATGATAGATCGACTATCAATCTCTTTCTATGAGTAGACTTTGGCAACTATTGGACCAGCTTCTTCATCAGTAAATACAGGTGTGGTTTCCCAATTTAGAAATTCACCCCATTCAGCGGCATGTTGATATATTGCCTTTGGATCATCAGTCTTTAAAACTATCCAACCCTCTAAAGAACCAGGTGCATGATACCTTCCAATCATTTCAACTCCAGGATAATCTCCCCCCCCACCAAGAAATTTTTCTGCACCTTTTTGATGATATCCGGCCTTAAATGACCAATGCTGAACATAAAGCATTTTTTTAATTATTATTGGCTTTCTATTACTAGCAAAAAAAATAATTTCTGAAAATAAATAATTTTAATTACGCCTCTTTTTTTGATCGACTTTAAATTAATTTACCCACTATTTGTCTACTTGTGAGATGGAAAAATTTTTCCAATAAAAAAGCGAGTCTGGGTAACTCGCTAGTATGAATTAGCTTTGATTGGGTCGGAGCGAAAGAATTAAAACCTGCGATCTATTTCTCCCAAAGCACTTAAGAGCCATAGCTCAGCACTAGGTTTTCTAGATATATCTAATTAGTTGATTGTTTCTACGAAGTTTTTCGTGACAAATAAAGTAATATTTGACCGCAAAATATTAGTTAGGAAAAATGTGAATAGCATTTTATACAAGATATTGATCTATTTAAATCAATAAAAATTTTTGAGATGGAATATAGTTTTAAGAAATTATGAGCAAAAATTTTGGAATCATTTGATTACTTCGAATATCTAAATTCAATATCATTTCATCCACCTGCAATGATAATTACTACACTTGTATTCTTTTATATAAGAAGAAAATTTTTATTAGCTGGCAAAAAACATTAGTAATCTATTTAATATTTATATTTTTGAATGAGTCAAAAATTAAATAAACAAAGCAAGTAATAAAAACAATTACATATATTGATTCCATTTAACTTACCGTTGTTATTGAACTGCTTAATCCATAAGTGAGAAAAATAAAACTTGCAAAAGTAACTCCTAGCATTACTGTTGTGTAGAGTTTATTTAGTTTGAAATTATTTCTTGTAGATGAAAAGTCTGCAATAACAAAACTTTTCATTGAATATTTATTTCTATTTCTGAAATTATTGCTGTTAACCAAACTGCCTAAAATTGGATCTGAAGAAACGCTTATTTCTTGATTGATAACAGAATTTAAACCTTTATCTTCATTGAAGAATCTTGGAAACATGTATGCATGCCATAAAGCTATTATTGCCACCCAGAAAACTAAGCTAACTCCTGCAAAACCAAAAAGTAAGAATCTAAAGGTTTCCATATTTTTATTTTAAGTAACTAAAATCTACAACAAAAAAATTATCTAAATATCGCAATCCAAAAAAATATACTTTAAATAAATCAATTAATCATTTCATGATGTTACTAATGATTAGAAACAATGTTAATAGGGGTTTTTCTTTAAATATAAGTTAATGATTAAATCATTTATTTAACTAAAAAAGACAAAATAATAATCAAATTTATTATTACTTTTTTTAGAAATGGATTTCAGGATTTTACTTGTTATTACACCAATAATATTCTCATGGATATTTACAGTCTTTTGGTTAGGTAGGTGGGATGTATTTAGATTAACACCACTAGGATTACCAAAGAGAGGAGTAGCTCCTTTTAAAAATTATCAAGTGTGGGAAGATTCAGCATTAATTCCTGATACTGGCAGACCAACAGAGGGTTATCCAGTATTTACTGTAAGAACAGCAGCAGTAAATGCCCTAGGGATTCCAACCGTTTTCTTCCTTGGAGCAATATTGGCAATGCAGTTTAAATCTTATTAATTAATAGGGAATTTTATGGACATTAGATTTTTAATTGTTGGAGCACCATTTTTAGTTGCATTTTTTTATACCTTATTTTGGCTAAAAAAATGGGGTGCTTTTAATTCTACGAATAATAATTTGCCAAAAAATACTTATGTTAAAGATGAATCAATACAACAAAGTTATAATTTAGAGAATATCTTTCTAACAAAAAATTAATCAAATTTTTCTTACGTTTAAATTAATACCTTGTCATGATTCCAATAGAACAGTATTTGTTTTTTGCAGTTTCTCTTTATGGATTTTTTCATCTTTCAATAATTATAGTAAGTACATTAATTAGTTTTTCCTAAGCAATAAATACATAAAATATTAAACACTTATTTGTATAAAATAAATCTTCCTGTATCTTAAAACTCATTGTATAAATGTATAAGTAGATATTAGGGCAATCTACTAACCGCTAGCTTTGATAAAGCGGTTCGTAATGAGAACCTCCCTTTGACCTCATTTTCTTTTTCGCAATCTTAGAAAATGAGGTTTAAATATTTTTTAATATTCAGGAATATTAAAGTAAATTTTCTATATAAATCCGTTCATTAAATTTAATTCATGATTATGTATATTATTTACTTTTTAAAAAAGATTTTTTTATTTATAAAGAATATGTAGATATTTGGCGAATCTGCAACGGTATAGATTCCGTCTTTATGAACCTAGCCAACGAAAATATTCTTAACTACGTTTTAGTTATTTTAGTAGTTAGGAATATTTTTATTTTAAGGTTAATTTTTTCTTAAGAACAAATGAACAATAAATCACAAAAAGTATCCTCATTAGAAAATATCTACAAGAATTTGGAATCTGGCATGCCAGATAATAAATCAATTAAAGACTATGCTCTTCCTAATGCGAGACAGTGGTTAGGTGGAAGATATGTAGCCCTCTGGGTATTACCTATTTATTTAATTGAAAAAATTGCAAAATTAGCAGCTTCCTTTGCATTTATAAAACCATATTCTCCAATTAAGTATGGCCCTTCTTATAAAAAACCAGAAACTTTGTACACTTCTTTAAAAGGTGTTTTTAAAGGAGAAGACCATTTAAGATTTTTTGATCATAGGTTTATCGCTATTTGGGTATTGCCTATTGCTTTGACTGGAATTGTTTTTGAGGTGCTTTTCATATCTCCCACTAAGAATACTTTTCCCTTCAATTAAGCATTTTTTGCCTACTATTTGACTATTTTTTATCAAAGGAGTAATAAGTAAGGCCTGTTAAGTAAACCAAGAAAAGTTAATTTTCTTGAATCTTTAAAAAATCCTAAATTTGTTAGATAACCTTATATAGATCATGACACTACATAAGTTATTCAAATCATCTTAAGTAGCAGATATTACCAAATAGGTTTGTGTATTTTGAAATGAATATTTTTGCCTACGAAAACACCCTAAAACAAACTTTTTCTTGAAATAAAGATTGACAAGACATTTATAAAAAAAACTTCTATAAAACATTAACTTCTTTTATGATTATGTTTCTAACAAACAAGACTCGTTTAAAAATTAAGGATATCGTTAAGAGGATTTCAATAGATGAACCAGTTTCATTGGAGGAAAGGATTTATGTGGAAAAGTTTGCAAAACATAATTCAACCATATGGACATGGTTAAAGAAAGCAAACAGCTTAAGAAGATATGGAAAACAAAATTCAGATGGAATAAATGGATTGATACAATCACTTGGACTTGATGGTTTGGAAACTGAAAGTCATTTTGATCCTAAAAATGATGATATTGCTGATTGGTTTAGTGGGTCTCCTGATTGGGTGAGAAGAAGCTAATTGATACTTGTAAAAGATTGATTTTCAATAAATATGCCCGCTATCTGTCCACTTTAGGCGTGGACAAATTTATCTATTAAAAAAGCGAGTCAGCATAACTCGCCAGAATGAATTTGTTTTGATTGAGTAAGGGCGACAGGATTCGAACCTGCGACCTAGTGCTCCCAAAGCAGTCCATCAGCAGATTGTGCAGTAGATCAAATAAATAAGTGCTAGTAAAACTTCTTTCTTAGGAAAGACTTATAGAAATGAGTCTCAATATTCCTCTCAAATACAGTATGAAATAGCAAAGTTATGCGAATGATCGCCCGAGGATTGTTCGCTCAAGACAAAAAGAGAAGCTGATTGGCTAGTGTTTTATTGTTTCTATGACAATCGGGGGAGAATATTTAAATTTTGTTTATTAATTGACTTGCGCATTAAAATTAAAGAAATTACTGATTAAGTTTTAAAAAAATATGATGAAAAGATTATTCTTTGGAATTGCTGCTTTTGGTCTTCTTTTAACTGGTTGTGCTAGCAATCAAAACGATAATATTTCTAGGCTATCCCTTATACAAAAAAGAGATGAATTAATTTGCGGGGTAAGCGGAAAAATCCCAGGTTTTAGCTTTATTGAAGGAGACGGTAGTTATAAAGGATTAGACGTAGATATATGTAAAGCCTTTGCTGCAGCAATAATAGGAGATTCAGAAAAAATTCAGTTTAGACCTCTAACTGCTGCTGAAAGATTTTTAGCTATTAAAACAGGAGATATTGATTTGTTGTCAAGGAACACTACTTTAACTCTTAGTAGAGATTCTTTTGGAGGGAACGGGTTAACTTTCGCCCCTGTAGTTTTTCATGATGGGCAAGGGTTAATGGTTAAAAAAAATAGCGGTATTGAAAGTATTCAAGATCTCGCTAATAAGTCTATATGTGTAGGTTCAGGAACAACTACTGAGCAAAATATTAATGACACTTTTGAAAGTCTTTCGCTTCCCTATATCCCAATTAAATATCAAGATCTTAACCAGGTAGTCGCAGGATATCTACAAGGTAGATGTCAAGCGATGACCTCTGATCGATCTCAATTGGCAGCAGCTAGATCAGGTTTTAAGAATGCAAAAGATCATATTATTCTTGATGATGTTTTAAGTAAGGAGCCTTTAGCACCTGCATCAGATGGGTCTGAACAGAAACTTGCCGATGCTATGAGATGGACAGTTTTTGCTTTGATGGCTGCTGAGGAGCAAGGTATAACTCAATCAAATATTGCTGATAAGGTTCAACTTGCAGAAAATAATCCACAATTAAAATCATTAAGAAGATTTCTTGGAGTTGATGGAGGTTTAGGAGAAAAAATCGGATTAAGAAATGATTTCGTTGTTAATGTTATAAAAGCTACTGGAAATTATGGTGAAATTTATGATAGAAATCTTGGGATAGATAGTGATGTCCCTATCCCAAGAGGATTGAACGAAATTTACAGTAAAGGTGGTTTACATATCTCTCCACCATTTAATTAATTGCAAATTATAAATTATATTTAAGAATGAGTAAAAATAAAAAAATATTTTTTCAGATTCTTTTGATGTTGGCCGTTCTTGGTTTTTTAGGGATATTAACTAATAATTTAATAATGAATCTTACAAGAACAGGCATAGGATTCAATTTTAATTGGTTAACAAAGCCTGCAAGCTTTTCTTTGGCAGAACATCCCTTGCCCTATAGTCCTTCGGACAGTTATGCTTGGGCCCTTTTTATGGGATGGATGAATAGCTTGAAAGTTATTATTTCATCTCTTGTTTTAGCATCTTGTATTGGAACGTTAATAGGTTTTTTGAGAGTAGGTAAAAATTCATTTTTTAGAATTATTACGGCTGGATATATCACATTTATTAGGCAGACTCCACTTTTAATTCAACTTATGTGTTGGTATTTTGTTGGATTTCTGAGTATAAGAAATAATTCTTTTTTGAATTTAAGTAATAGAATTAACATTTCCAATAAAGGGATAGAGTTATTTGGACTTAATTTATCTTCAGAGTTTTCAGCATTATTATTTGGTTTAAGTATATTTTCAAGCGCATTTATTGCAGAAGTAATTCGAGGTGGAATTCAGTCTGTTCCCATAGGTCAATGGGAAGCTTTTCGAAGTTTAGGTATTTCCGAAAAACAAGGATTTATTAAAATAATAATACCTCAAGCATTACCAGCTTTTATTCCAGGACTTACGAGTCAATATCTAAATCTTGCAAAAAATAGCACACTTGCAATAGCTATAGGCTATGCAGATATTTATGCAATAAATGACACGATCATCAACCAAACGGGAAGAGCTGTAGAGTGTTTTATAATTTTACTTTGCAGTTTTTTAATCCTTAATTTAGTAATAACAAAAATAATGGGATTCATCGATAAATCAATAATGAAAACAAGGATATAACTTATTAATGAATAATATAAATCCAAATTTAAATCCAAATTTAAATCCAAATTTATTTAAAAAAATTAAAAATTCTTTATTAGCAAAATCAAAATATAATTTCTGCAATTTTATATTTTTTCTGATTTCAATTTTTTTAATTTTTAAAATTTTAACTTCGATATTTATAAATTTTAATTGGGAAGTCGTAACATCAAATCTTAATTTATATGTATTTGGGAGCTTTCCAATCGATCAGCAATGGAGACCTATTCTTTGGTTCTTCATTCTTTTATCTATTACATTTATTACAATTTATGGGCCTAAATGGAATTGGATTCGTAAAAATTTAATTTTTGGATGGATTGGAACAGTACCATTAGGAATTTATTTGCTTTATGGGGGTTTGGGTTTAAATCCAGTAATGACACGTCATTGGGGTGGATTAACCCTAACAATTCTTATAACTTCTTGTAGTATTCTTTTCTCTTTACCAATTGGTATTTTATTAGCTCTTTGCAGAAGAAGTTCAATATTTTTAATTCAGAAGTCAAGTTCTTTTTATATTGATGTAATGAGAGCTGTTCCTCTTATCTCTGTACTTTTTTTTGGACAATTGTTAATACCTTTATTTTTACCTGTCGGTTTAGAAATAGATCGTGTCTGGAGGGCTGTAATAGCTTTTACTTTTTTTGTCTCAGCATATATAGCTGAAGATATTAAAGGAGGATTACAGTCGATACCTAAAAATCAGATAGAAGCTGCTAAAAGTCTTGGCTTAAACAAATATCAAATAAATATATACATTCTTATTCCACAAGCCTTAAGAGTTGCATTGCCAGCTATTACAAACCAGTTAATTGGGCTTTTTCAAAATACATCTTTAATGTCTATCTTAGGTTTAATGGAATTACTTGGTGTAAGTAGGAGTATTCTTGCCAATCCAGAATTCATAGGACAATATATTGAAGTATATATTTGGTTAGCTTCCGTCTATTGGCTTTTTTGCACAATTATGGCTTTTGTTTCAAAAAAACTTGAGCAAAAAATGACAATTAATAAAGGATATTAATCTTATATCTATGAAGCCAATACTTACCGCTAAAAATCTCACCAAATCATATGCTAAAGGTATTCTTGCTCTTAATAAAGTTTCATTTACCCTGGATCAAGGCAAGGTTCTCGTAATTATGGGTCCATCGGGATCAGGGAAGAGCACACTTATTAGGACCATTAATGGTCTTGAAACTTTTGATAAAGGTGAATTAAATGTTTTAGGTATAAAAATTAGGGCAGATTCAGACGAAAGAAAAATTCAAAAAATTAGACGTAGAGTTGGGATGGTTTTCCAGCAATTTAATTTGTTTCCCCATTTATCAATTTTAGAAAATATAACACTTGCTCCGATTCAGGTTCAAAAACGTAATAAACAAGAAGCAGAAGAGTATGGGATGTATTTACTTTGTCAAATGGGAATAGAATCTCATGCAAAAAAGTACCCTGGTCAACTTAGTGGTGGAGAACAACAACGAGTTGCTATTGCACGATCTTTAGCCTTAAAACCTGAATTATTATTATTTGATGAACCCACTAGTGCATTGGATCCAGAGCGTATTAATGAAGTGCTTGATGCAATGAGAAGGCTAGCTGATCAAGGTATGACTATGATTGTGGTAACACATGAAATTAAATTTGCTAAGGAAGTAAGCGATCAGGTTTTATTTATAGATTCAGGAAAGATTTTAGAAATCTCTTCTCCAGAAATTTTCTTTTCAAACGCTAGACATGAAAGGAGTAGAAAGTTTCTAAATCAAATCAACTGATCCATTTATAAAAAAACTATTTAAATTTAAATAAGCAGAGGTGTTTTTTATGAAAATAGAGCTAGTAGCCATTTATTACAGATTTGCTGTGCAAATTTAATCTCCATCAAGAGTGAGCCAAAACGCAAAATGCAGCAAGGTATAGCAAATGATCGCCCAGAGAGTATTTAAGAATGGTGAGAAGTTAATCGGGGCGACAGGATTCGAACCTACGACCTAGTGCTCCCAAAGCAATAGTGTGTAGTTAGTGAGACTAAGGGATTTAAGCTATAACTGAAGCTATAGATTGAATATGAGACTCTGTAGATGTACGTAAGAGAATGGTTCGTAATTGAATCACACACATTTGTGTGTAAAAATTTAAGTCATATATAGCACTAGTGTCTTATGTCAGAAAAATGGATTAGCAACTTTAGAACAGCACTAAAGAGTAAATGCGGTAAAAACTGGACTGTTTACAACTCCAGAGGAATCGTAAGGCTACAAGTTGGGAAAAGACCAAATGAAGAAACTTTATCTACTGCTTATAAATGGTCAGAAGATACTTGGATAGATGCCCTAAACAGGATTACAACTATTAATCAGATATTTACAGAATCAAAAGGAAAAATTGATTTAAAAACAGCCTATGCAATTTCATCTAGTGCTAGTTCAATTCTGGAACTTGATTGGCCTGATGCTTTAAACAGCTATAGATCATTTAAAACTAATGTTTCTGAAAAAACTTGGAAGTCTAAGCATTTACCTGTTTTACATATTGCATTGACTTTATTGAACAAAAAAAAGAAACCAAAGAACGCAGAAGAATTATCTAATCTTGCTTTATCTAAATGGACTAAGGGCACTACTCAAAGAAGGCATATGAGAATAGCTCTAAATAGCTTTTTAAATTATGTAGTCCAAAGACAGGACTTCCCTTCTAAATGGCTACCGCCTGTAATGTCAGATGATGAAGCAGTTACAACTACTAAGCGTATAGGTTATCCATTGTCAGATAGTCAGATTCTTAGATTAGTTGATTCAGTAAAGAATCCCAGATGGAAGTTTGCTCTACAACTTATGGCTACTTATGGACTTAGACCAAACGATCTAAAACACCTTCATACAAGAAATAATGGTAATGAATTATGGTCTGATTATCGTAAATCTCAGGGCGGTAAAAAAGGTTTAACAACACAACCAAGACAGTTATTTCCTTTATTTGTAGAAGATATAGATGGAAGCAAAAATAATTGGAATTTAATGAAAAAAATCCATATAAAAGAAGAATTACCAACGATTAATGACAAGGGCGGTGCAGGTCAGGCTGTAGGTCGATTCCTTAGAGATAACAAAGTATGGCAACAACTAAAAAAAGAAGCAGAAGATGAAAGACAACAGCTAACTCCTTACAGTTTTAGACATAGATATGCTTATGTCGGTCATAACAGACAAAAAGATGATGGTACTTATAGAGCACCTAAACAAATAGCTGATGCTATGGGTCATTCTTTAGATGTTCACTTGAGTTCTTATTCCAGATTTATGACTAAGGAACTTGCTAAGAACTTTGACCAAGAAACAGTAAAGGTAAGTTAACTATGTACTGCACTTTTACAGAGGCTTATAAGTGTTTAGGCTTTAAATCTAGAGCTTCGATATATCAACTTAGAGATAAAGGCATACTTGATCCTTATATAAGACAAATAAATGACCAAAAATACCTTTTTATGGGAAAAATTAGGGGTGTAACTCTTGCTAAACATATTCAAAAAAATCTGACTTCTAACAACTGGATACCGATTAACGATTATGACCTTAAGAAATACATAGAACTCGCTAATTCACACTAATCTCGCCTAAATCGACTTATACGCTGTCTAAGTTCATATATCGCAGACGCTAGACAAAAAAAGAGCGTATGAACGACCCACAGCAGTATGCCTAGAAAGAACCTATGCCGTCATATCTCGATAGGTTGCTATCTTTTTTGCTGCTATATCGTCAGGTGTATTTTCAATTTCTTTTGTCTTATCAATCTGCCATTGTCTAATAGCATCTACATTAAACAGGACTTTACTTTTTAGTTTGCCTGTCACATATAACCAATGATCGCCTGCTACTAATTCCTTATGGTTTTTTAGTTCCCACAATAACGATTGAGACATACATAAAAGTTCTGCTGCTTCTTTAACACTTACATATCTATCCATAAAAAAAGAGGGTGGTTAATTCCCTCTAATGTAGATCGACTGTCAATCATTAATAAGTATAGGGTCGAGGGTAGAAAGTCAGTAAAGAAACAACTATGGAGTGTTGGTGTTACGCACAACAGAGGATATAAGGATCGACCCAAACTTATACCCTTAACTAACTACCCTCTAATACTTATGTGGTTATGTCTTGGATAGCTCCAAATGATTCAGCATGACGAACCTTTATATCTACAGCTTGTAGGATTCTTACTGCTGTAACACCTGTTTGCATTGCTGAATAAGGATCAACAAGGATTTCTACTTCACCAAAGATTCCTATTAATAAGTCACTAAAGTTTCCATAGATCATTGCAGAACAAACACCACTTGATGAGCCTTTAGTTAGGTTTGATGGCACGTTGTTTGTAACCATAAAACTTCTATTAGCTAGTTGCTGTTCACCTACTGCACCCGCATAAGGATTTAAGTGATATGCACTATTGCCGTCTTTAAGTTTGCTCAATGCATTTTCTACAGCGGTGTTAGTAACGAAAGCACAATTAGCAACGTCAGCATTATCGACTGCGACTGTTTGCTTAAGGTCTAAAACCTTATCAAGTGTGATCGCTCCACCATTAGTTCCTATAGCTACAGAGCCGATACCTGTAGTTTGTAGGATGCCATCAGGTTCATTAGAACCACCACCATTAAGTGCAACTGAATCTAGTTTTGTAGCAAGTGTAGAAATAAAGTCATCTCTAATTAATCCTTCTATTTCTGGGGTAGCTTGCAACTTCATTAAGTGACTGAACTTAGAATATGCACCCATTACTTTTGGAGACATTGAGATAGTTCCGAATGTTCCTGTTGATTCAGTAACCGAGCCAGATTCAGCTACGAAATAAGCTGTTGCCCCTGCTGTTCTAGTAGGAATAGAAACATCACCAATTAGTCCAGGCAAAACTGTTGCACCTAATTCAAGTGCTACTGACTTAGCTCTAAGAACATCTACAAAGTTATCGGGCATTTGCATAGTGGCGACTAAGTTTCCACCTGCTGAAGCTGTGCCTTTGACGTAATCTCTAGTTTTCCAGTTCTCATGAGGAACAAAGATACCTTGAGAAGTTCTGCCGTTTCTGTGGCTTAATTCCTGTTGGATTTCTCTTTCTTTACCTGCTTCTGACCAGTTACCAGAAACAGATGCTTGCATTGCTTTTACTATTGAAAAGTCTTTAGCTGCTCTTTCGTACTCATCAGGTTTTGACTCATATAAGTAGTCAGCAGAATTGATTTGATGCTCAGGCATAATTCTTTCGTTTAAAGGTTTACTTGTTGGCGGTAATAAACTTCTGTCTATTCCTACGTTTGTATCTGCGGGAACTGTCACTAATGACAATTCATGAGGCTGCCAGATAACGGCTCTCATGTTTCCGTCTTCGTCTTCTTCAGTTTTTTCAACTGTGTAACCAACGCTGATATTTCGCAAAACACCGATTTCAGTATCTTTGCGTAGTTGTTGGGCTAAATCGCTAGTTCCCCACTCGATAGTGGCTCGACCTTTTCTGTCTTCTATCCACGCATTAACAACTCGCCCAATGGGTTTGTTCATATCATGGTTAAACAAGAAAGGTGCAGAATTTCTAAGTCTTGATAGATCAACAGAGTTAACGTCATGGTCTAATACTTCTGAGTAATGACCTCGATTAACAGGAGTCTCAGAAGAAAAACTAAAAGTTAGTTGATCGGTCTGGGAGTCAGATGTCTCATCAATCAAATCTACAAATCTGTGAACTAGTTTTTTGTCTAGTACTTTCTTCATAAGTGATTGCGACTACTAGCTTTATACACCCTGTTTTTTTGACCAAAATTAAGGTTTTTTCTTATATCTCTCTATAACTTCTTAAGTAAGTCTTAGATTCCTTTATTCCTCTAAAAATGCGTGTTATTTTGGCTTAAATGCCTCTAAAAAAGTGTCACATAGGGGTTGACGATTCTTGAAGAAAACAGGATTTAACGTAACTCAGGGCATGGCTTTACTACTTTTAAAGCCTTTAAATTTACCTGCAAATCTTGTTTTAAATTTGATTATTTATATAACTAACCCTAAGAACAATATCGGCTATTAAAAATAGCTATTAAATATAGAAGTTTTCTTCCAACCTTCTTTCAATAATTCTGCATATTCTTTTCTTGCAGCTTCAACAGTTTCTACCCTGCTACCTTTCATTACTGGTTTACTTGATCGTTTATAAACGCATCCGTAGGAAATCATCATTGCATCTATCGAAGGGGATGGTTTAGATACATCTTCAAATGGTTCAAATACCTTGATTCTGGATCTATCTTTATTTATCAGGGTGAATTTCTCCATATATATAGTTTAGTTCCCGAGGGAAATGGTCGGGAAGTCATGTTTTGTTAGTCATACCAATAGATATAGTCCTATTCCTTCCCATTAGATATAGATGTACCCCTAAAAAATAAATTATTAGACCCCTTTCTCTCTGTCGGGAAGTGGGAATAGGAAAAACAAGTCTATGACTGTAATCTGCCTATTCCCGAGGTTTTTTATCGGGAACTGTTCTCTATCTTTTGTATCTCGCTATCAACTAAACCATATTTACCTTTTTGCAGCCTTTTAAGTTTTCTTTTATTGACCATTATTCCGAGAGTATTATCAACAGTTTTACGTTTAGCTGAAGCAGTCCTATAAGCAGTATCTATAATCTCTTTTCTACTTACACTAGTGATTCCCATTTTATAAAAATCACCCAAAATTTCGATAATTACATCTTCACAGCTACCGACTATATCTCTCTGTTCTATTAGCTCCATTTCAGCATCAACTAATTTATATGTAATGGTTCTTCTAGGGTCTATTGTTGCTGCTCTATCCTTTTTAAATTCAGCAGTAACACCGATAGTTTCATTTGTATCTTCATCTTTTTTTGCCTTCAGGTGCATTACCATTGACGGCTCTTCCGCCCAACTTTTAGCCCCTGCATGAGCACCTTTAGCAGTACCATCATGGCTAAGAATCTCTATATGAGCCTTATTAGGTTGTGCAATTATTTCCCTTAAATACTGTAAAAACAGCCTAGTTGATTCATTATCTATATAAGACCAACCACCTCTGGAACTAACACTTTTTGCACTATCAATAACCACATAATTTATTTGATTTTTTTCAATAAACCTCTTTAATTTAACGATTCCATTTATATTTGCTGCCCAAGGTTTTTGACCCTGTTTCTGTTCATAACCCCATACAAATATTTTCTTATTTTTACCTTTTTTAAATAAAGGACTATCTTCAGGAATGGCTAAATCAAACATTGATTTTTTAAATGTATTTACACCGCCATCAGTACATATAAATAGAGACTTTCCTTTTTTACAAGGTGTATCTCTATCTAAAATGTTTGTTCCTCTAGCGAAGTTAATAGCCTTATATAAAGCATGGGTTGTTTTACCAGAACCATAAGAACCATAACTAAGAGATATATCTCCCTCTAAAAGCCACCCATCCATTAAATAGGTAAGAGGTTCTACAGTTTCAAGATCAACAGAATCATCTGTAGTTTCAGTTTTAGGGATAGATTTATCAATCAATAAATTAAATAATTTTGCATCTAATTTTGAATCTTGCAGTTTGAATTGACTTTTAATAATTGATCTTAAAGTCATCTCTTCATCATGCTTTTGATATTCAATAGCTAGAAGTAAATTATTTAATAAATCAGAAAAACCAAAGCTAGATGGATCATCAGTATTGGTGCTTTCTTGGATAGCCCTTTTACTAGCCATATATCTTTCATTGTCTAACCTCTGTTGTTCATCAATATCAAAGTAGAACTCATCCATTTTTACCCCCTGCACTAAGGCGATTTCTTATATGAATCATTGATTCGATAGTTGAATCTAAGAACCAACTTAATTTGTGTTTTTTCGCTTTTTGAATACGACAATCCCAGACATAGACAATGATTCTTGTCTTATTTTGTGGAATTAGCTCAGGACAGTAGCTCTCTATAGGCTTGTAATCTACAATTAATTTAGATCCATAGATAAGAGAGCCCTGTTCCCATGACAGGGCTTTTTTCATGATAATTTTTTCTGAATGTTGTTAAATTTTTTTGAGTAATATCCGTTTAAATCCTTCTGTTTTTTTGACAGTTCAAAGACCAGATTTTTCATCTCGTCATAAGCCTGAGTGAGTTCCTTATAACGATTACCAAGCTCTATATGCTCTTGAGCAACAAGATTACTTTTGACCATTACTTGAGCTAACAAAGAGCCAAGCATCATTTCGCCTTCAGATTTTAGGTAGGGGCGTATATCTATAAGGACACTATCTATAAGTGCCCTGTATTGATCGGTATTCATTATTTTTACTTCCTATAACTAAGATTTTTATTGTCTAATTTTCTAGTCATCAACTTATTAATTTCTTTATTGTCATAGGTTTCATTACTACGACTATCTTTAGCAGTACGTTCTAATAGAGCCTTTCTACAGAGCTCTAAATTATATATATGTTTACCCCGCAATTTACCCTCACCTACAGAGTAGTAATGAGTGCCCGCCTTAAATAGATTTTTATCTCTATATATATAGACAGATTTAACAGAACAATAAAGTGCTTCGGCAAGTTCCCGAATTTCTAGCCAAGTGTGATTTTGTGACATGAGTACCCATAGAAAAATTGGTTTAAATTTTTCCTGACCCAATCAGCAAGCCCCATAAAACAATGGTATTTCCCTTGCACAAATAAAAATTTGCCTAAACTGTTTTTCCGCTTTTCAAGAAGTTGGTCAACCCCGCTTGTTAATTAAAACTAGACTTCGTGACGGCAGTTAGAGAATAAGACGGATACAAAATGTATCGCAGGTGAACGCTAGCTTTTATAGGCGAAGTGGGAAACCAAGAGAAATGAGTCTTGGCAGCTTTTCATTTAATTCACGGCACATTCCGTGCTAGCTATTCGATAACCTAATAGTAATTAAGGTGCACTTATATTTCAATGCCGAAACATTAGGTCGTGTGTAAAAAATAATTTAGTGAGACAGGTGATTACACACAAATCACACACAGAGAAAATATCTAATTGCTGAGACTCCAATCGGGGCGACAGGATTCGAACCTGCGACCTAGTGCTCCCAAAGCACTTAACAACCCTAGTAGGATACTATGTCTACAAGCCATGACTAAATAGTTGCGGGGTATTGCTTAATTTGACATGACAATATGAGAAACATTTGACGGCATATTGACGGCTGTTTTTAAAATTCTAAGCATTTTTTTGTAATAATTTAATTCCAGATATAACAGAGATTATTGATGAAATACCAAGAAATATCGAATAAAAGGGCTGTAAATTAAAAATACCAAAATTGCCAGTATGCCATTTTATTAACCAAAAAGCATCTACTCCTAATGGCTGAAGAATACTATAAGCAGTTCCAGATATAAGAGTAATTAGTAAGGGGATTGCAGAGAGTGAAGCTACTTTTCTATGTATTTTTCTTTTGTTAATTTTCTTTCTTTGCATTTACATTCTTAGGTATCTATGTAATTCTTTTTCATTCTCACAAGGAAGCCATTTATCTTGATTTTTATGTGTCCCAACGCAACCAAGTTCTAATGATTTTTTTTTGGCTTCTTTCCTCGTGGAAAATGTACCTTTCATATGGGCATAAGAAGAAAAATTCAAATTTATAAATATGAAAAATAAAAAAGTGAGTATTTTTATTTTCTTAAAAACAAAAGTCATAATTTAATTGATCAATATTATCTAGGGTGAAATTTGGTCGAATATTTTTGTATTGCCATTATTACTAAATGAAACTACTTTATAAGTTTCATAATTATGAGAGTGTGATTCATGAGAATGTGTTTCCATGCCAGGAGATCCATGCGGCATACCAGGAACGGCTATACCAGAGATAATTGGTTTCTCTTTAAAAAGTTTGTTAATTGATTCAATCGGAACATGCCCTTCAATCGTGTAGTTGCCTATTTTTGCAGAATGGCAGGATCTTAAATTATTGGGAACATTATATTGTTGTTTAATTTCTGAGATATTTTCAACAATGTTATCAACAACTTCTAATCCATTATCTCGTAAATGATTTACCCATTTCTTGCAACAACTGCATGATTCTGATCTATAAGAAAGGACTTTAGGGATATTTATATTTTCTTGATTTTTAGCAGCGCTTTCTTGAGGATTAAATGAATTTACGATGAGAATACCAGAAAATAAAAGTGAGTTAAGCAAACTCCTTTTAAAAATTGATTTATTAGATTCCATTTTTTTTAGAAATTATGATTTTAAAAATAAATTAATTCATTTTTTATAAATTTGCTATCGAAGTAGAATCAAACCACTCATGATTGTCATTAAAAGATTTTCAATAAAACTAATAATTCCTAAAGGGGTTTTTGCATATCCACCTACGCATGCACAATTTAATTTTAATTTATCTAAGTAAACTGCCTTGAATACTGATGCCATTCCAATAATGCCTAGAATAAAAGCAATTAAAATGACCGAAGAGGGTGGTGCAGAAAGTAAAAAACTAATACCAATTAATAATTCGCAAAAAGGATAAATATAAATCCACTGGTTAAACCGAGAAGAAATTAAATCATATTTTTTAAAACTTATACCAAAAGCTTCAATATCCATAATCTTCAGCATCGCTAAAAGACATATTGATATTCCCATAAAAACTTGGAAGTTTTTAATCAAGGTAATAGTTATAAGTAATGATGTACCAAAAACTACAATCAATGGTTTAAGAGACTTTAATTGCATTTTTTTAACTTTTAAGAATAGAGTCACAAATACTAGAGGGATTTGCTTGCTTAACTATTTTTAGTCTTTTGATTAGTGTTTCTCGGTCTACTTGATGCTTTAAGTATTTAATACAAAGATTTTTCTCTTGATAGACCTCTGCTATTGGAGAGAGCTTTAAAGCTATAGCAAATGTTCCAATTACTAAAAGTATGTTTATGGCTAATCGAATGTTTGGGCGAAAATTAGATCTCATTATTATTTTTAAACTTTATCTAAAAGCTCTATTTAATATAAATCTTCTAGCTAGATATTGTAGTTTTTTCGTTTGAAGATCGCCTCTATATACATAATCTACAAGGAAAAAGTAAATTAATAGTCTCAAAACTACTAGGTTGACGGCAATTTGACGGCATTCTCTGCCGTCAGATTTTCCAATAAAAAAGTGAGTCTGGGTAACTCGCTAGTATGACTTGGTTTTTAAGAGTCGGGGCGACAGGATTCGAACCTGCGACCTAGTGCTCCCAAAGCACTGGACACCCCTAGATGAGCACTCGTGTTATTGGCTATAACTTATTTATTGCTGATTTATGCGTGTTTTGTCCTGAAAAATAAACCCTCATATGACATAAATATGACATAAATTTGATTTTTGATTAGGTTAGATAAAAAATTATTTTGATGGAAAAGAGTGATAATAAAAAAGGCTGTATTTCCCCATTAGGGTGTTTTTTAACTTTTTTTGGTTTAGCAGTTGCTGGAGCTTTATTGCCTCTTATTATCCCTACAGGGTATTGGAGGGATTGTGCTGGACAAGAATTTAGCGGTTATTCAGAATGTGAAGATTACATAAAACGGAATAGAGAGTATTACGGCAATATGCAAAAAAATAATTCTGAGGATGCCAGTAATTTCACGAATAATATGATTGATAGAGCAAAAGAAGTTAATAGAATATGTAAAAATGCTGATCCAAAGAACCCTCCCTCTAAATATGACTGCTTCCTTGAAACTCTAGATGCAAGAGAAACTATAAAAGCCATAGTTAAAGAATGTTCAAAGAAAAATAAAAATCAAGAAGCTTTGTTTGATGTTAAGAAAGAGTTTAAGATGTATTCCTTCATACCCTTAAATAGAGACTGTAAAGGAGATGAGAATAATTTGATTACTGCAAAATCTAAAAACCTATCTACCCATCCCAGTTGGTCTTTTGATGTAAGAAATAAAAAGGAAATTTGTAATCATGAAGGTCGCAATGAGATTTTAAAGGGATGTAATTCTAGAATCAATGGAAAATGGGACTATTGGGTGAGAATAATCCCAAGGAGAACTTATTATTAGAAAATTTTTAATCTAACTTTTTAAACCAAGAAAAACTACGCAGAAATTCGCAAATTATCGAAAATTTACGCATATGACATAAATATGACATAAATATGAATATGTCATATTTAAGGCAATAAAAAAGACAGGCTGGGAAACCCGTCTATGACTTGGATTATAAGAGTCGGGGCGACAGGATTCGAACCTGCGACCTAGTGCTCCCAAAGCACTCGATCTATCAAACGTAAAAATTCAATATTTCCTTACTATAACTAGGGTATAGGTAAGTGGTGCGAGTGGGTTTGAGTCTCAATCTATCACAAAGTACATATTACTATATACTAAATACATACGCTCAGCTACCCCTACAGCTACCCCCTGAGCGACCTAGTGCCTTTTGTAAACTAGGTCGGAGATTTGAATGTCTTTTTGGAAAGTCGATTTAAAATATTAGGGAATAACTCCTCTCTTGTGAAAAGATTTTTAGTTTCATTCTTAGCTGCACTCGCTCTTCCTACTGTTGCTAATGCAAATGTAGATCCCAAAATCGCTGAGATTTGTATGAAAGCGACTGATTTTCAGGGGTGTGTACAAAGTATGTCTGGTCAAACAGATAAAAATTCGTCTAAAAATTCTGATTTTGATAAGGCTTTAAACTTTTTTAAAGAAGGTGCTTCTTTAGAAGCAATAAGATCAACAAATAAGTTTCTTGGTCTAAATCCAGACTCTAAAGAAGGATACGTACTAAGTGCACTAATAAACATTTATGATTTATCAAAATTTGATGAAGCTTTAGATGATATAAATATTGCTATTGATATTGATAATGCATATGCTTACCCTTATGCATTAAAAGCATCAGTTTTTTATTTTGATTTGGGAGGGAGTTTTTCTAAATCATTCAAATACCTTCAAGCAGGTCTCGACCTTTCGCCTGAAGACCCTCATGTTAATTTTATTGCAGGTGATATTCAGTTTGATAATGGCTTCGCTGTTCTAGGAGGAGATACTTTTGACCTAGATAAGAAGCCCAAAAATAAAAAAGCTTTATCTTTAAAATCTTTTGAGAATGCAAAAAAGAATTTTGAAAAAACACTAGCCAATATAAACCTTGATAGATACAAAAATCCCTTAGCGGAGAGCTCTTATACTCTTGATGCAACTTATACAACCACAGCTCTTCTAGGAGATACTAATTTTGAATTATATTTTTTATATAGAGATATAAACGAAAGATCAAAAGCAAAACAAGTTTTAGAAGAAGCATTAGAGCATTATTCAAAAGCAATTTCTATAGCCCCTACACAAGAAGAAGTTGAAAAGTTGGAATTAGATAGGGATTTTGATTTGATTAGTCCTGCTGATGTTTATAGAGCTAGAGGTGAAGTATATAGCTGGATGAATAATAAGTTGAAGAAAGCTTGCAGTGATTGGAAGGTTGCTAAAAAACTTGGTGATGAGGGGGCTCGAGATAATTTCAGAAACTTTAAATGCTGATTTTGTTAATGCTTTAGAAAAAGAATTTATTAAATAAAACGCTTACTAGGATCTTTTTGGCCATGCTGGTGGATGTCGTTCAATGGCACTAACTACATCAAAGTACTTCCTACGAGCTACCCTTCTAGCTACCCTTTCTCAATCTGAGACATAAACATAAAAAAAGAGAGTTTGGGTAACTCTCTAGTATGACTTGGTTTTTAAGAGTCGGGGCGACAGGATTCGAACCTGCGACCTAGTGCTCCCAAAGCACCCGCGCTACCAAGCTGCGCCACGCCCCGCCAATCAGATTTTAGTTCATAACTGACATCTATTAAAGACCAAAATGACAAAATTTTAAAAAAAAATATTTTTTAGGTATAAAGTAGGAATATCCGTAAAAATTGCTTACTAGTTTTCAAAAGTTTTAATTAATTTTAAGAATTATTTTTTGAGAAAATTATGAGTAAATTTTAGTTAAATTGAAATTATCAAATTTATTTTACTGAAAATTCTAAAAATTTCTTTATTAAGGAATACTTACAAAGGATTTTTAATTTGAAAAATTGAAGAAAAGCTTTCTTCGTTTTTAATAAAATAAATGTTTTAATTTAGGAAATATAGAAAATACCTATTGTATAAATTTATATAAGACCAAGATATCCCGCGGTAGTTCCAACTGTTAGGAAAAAACAGAATTCCAGTAAATCTCTTGGAAATTTGTTCAACACTAAATTGATTTGAGTCATTTAACCTTGTGCTCCTCAGGTATGAATTTTTCAAAAATATAACTACAATTTTATGTAAACGAGAGATGCTTTCAGTTTCTTTTGTTTTTTTATAGATTTCAAATCTTTAACTCATTAAATATTTAAATTTTATTATCAATATATTTATCTAGAGATTTAGTTCAAGAATATTTTTCGAAAGAATCCAATGCAAAATTATTTAGTTGAAAAAACTCCAATGGCTCTCTCATTAATTTTGAATAATTTTTCCATCCTCCAACAGATTTATTATTGATTGGTGACCTTACTTCAACATTACTTGCAGTAAAAAAACCTTGCTCACTTTTATGGTGATTTAAATAATTGTTACTCCAACTAATACCTAACCAATCCAATATCTTTTTAATTTGTGTCTCAGGATCATTAACGAGCTTATCGTAATTCAAAAAATAGATATGATTTTTATATTTTTCTCTATAAAAACTCATCATTTTAAAATGATGAACGTAATAGTTAGCTGTATCGATTAATGATGAGGAATATTCATTACCAGCACCTGTAAACTTTGCTCTATACATGGATAAAATATTATCTAAAGGGTTTCTAAATGTATAAATTATTTTGGAATGTTCTAGCTTGGAAACAATGTGCGGGATGTGCATAAAGTTTCCGAGCATCTTATTTGTGGTTATTTTTTTTTTGGAAAAATTTTGACTAAATTTAAAATAAAGTTGATCAATATTAGAGTAATTTGACTCCTCAGATTCTTTCAGAGCATTAATTAAAATAGAATTTTCTCCTAAGTTATAAACATCCTGATTCATTCCTAATATTGATTCAACTAAGGTAGATCCTGACCTGGGAAGTCCAACTATAAAGATATCTCTTAAAAAATTAAATTTAGGGATGTCAAATGATTTATCTAAATTTGTTTTTTCTTTAATTAACTCTGAATATTTTATGACCCTTTCTATGTTCGAAGGTCTATCTAAGAGTTTGAAATCATTAGCTTGCTTTAATAATTCGGAACTTTTTTCAAAATTCCTTTTCTTATGAAAAATATTTGCTTTAGAAAAAAGAATAGTATACTTATCATAAATAGTATTGAAATTAGTAATTTTTGTATTTAAGATTATATTTACTAAATTTTGATCTTTTTCAGGACTTACAATAGTAGACAAAAGATAATAAGAAATTGAATGCTTAGGATTTATATTTAAAATTTTCTTAAGGTAATTTATGCTTTCTTCTTTTCTTCCAATACCCACTAAAAAATCTGCGTAACTATATAAAGTCTCATCATCAGAAGGAGCTTTGTTAATTGCTTTATTATAATTTTTTTTTGCCTCTTCAAAATCCCCAATATCCTTATAGATATCACCCAACAAACCATCAAATAAATGATTATTTGAAAACATATTTCTTGCTTTTTCTGCAATTATCGCAGCATCCTTAGGTTTATTTAAACTTATTAAGATTTTGATTAAATTATGATAACCTTCCCAAAGACTTGGGTTCAAATCTATTGCTTTTTTAGCAAAAGGATATGCTTCATAAAACCTTCCCCGGTTATTTAAAATAAATCCCATTTTAAAAAAAGGGATAAAATTTTTAGGGTTAATTTTGATAGCATTTTTCAGCAAAAGTATGGCATCATTAAATTTGTTTTGTTGTTGGCAAATTGTTGCATAGTTCAAAAATACTTTCTCTTCAAGAAATTTATTTTTTATAAGTTGATGGTAAATTTTTGAGGCTTCCTCAAGCTCACCTTTTTTTTGCAAAGTTAATGCATTTTGAAAAAGAGCTTTATTATTGTTTTTTGGGTGTTGTTTTTTATCCCGATCCATTTTATTAACTTCTGATTCTTTAAAACCCTTCATTTATTTATACTTAACTTAATTTTAGTTTGTTCAGAAATTGTTTTAATAATATTATACGAGTTGGAAATTCTAATAAATATTCTTTATCAAATAAATTTTGTTCTAAATAGACATTTTTTGCTAAATTAATCTTATTCAGAAATATCTATGGATTATTTAAAAAAATCACTTAAAAAATTAAATATTCAAAGAGATTACGAAGAAGTTGATACTAAGATTGCAAGTGGTTGGTATGTTGAACCACTAGAAGGCACTGCTAAAAAGAAAAAATTTAAAACTAAAGAAGTTGAATTTAAGATTTCCAAAAAAAAAATTAACCCTTAACAATTTAAATAAAAAGCAAGCCAGATCATATACAGGTTATTAAAGTGGCACATCAAAATCAAAAAAGTATCTATAATTACTTGATTTAGTATCACTAGTTATTATATTTTAAGGTGTACTTTAAATTTCGTGTGAGGAAATTTATGAAGCTTTTTAAAAGCTTGCTTGTAGCTCCTGCGACACTAGGCTTACTAGCGCCAATGTCTGCTACAGCAAACGAAGTCACTATTAATGATTTCGCACCTGCAGAAGAACTTGCAGTTACAAATAGCCGTGTAGACGGTTTAGAAGCTAGGCTTAACAATTTTGAGGCTGGTTCATTTTCATCAACAACATCTGCAGCATTTTCTGTAGACATGGCAATCGGTGCTGTTGACAGCGGCGCAGGTAGTGAAGCTGTTGTTACTGCTTACGGTTTCCAGATGGATCTATCAACATCATTCACTGGTGAAGACACTCTTGCAGTAGCAATTGATGCTGGTGATGGTGGAAACGTAGGTCAGGCACTTGAAGAGCTAGATCTAA